>JANPIG010000773.1:0-27528 GCA_031424875.1 Cytophagales bacterium | reverse complement strand
GATTACTTCCCAACAATGTTGTGGAGGTCAAATATCCGATTTGGATAGCCAGGGGGTCTTCCATCGTAGTATTCAGATAATCTCTGTCAGTGATAGGAGGAGTTGGATAATTATTAAAACGGTCTTCCAAATATCTGCCTGCCCAACCTGTATCTTCTGTTACGGCAGAATCAGTAGCAGTCATCCAAATATCGGTAGCTCGTTGATGCGAGTAACTGGGAGTTGGATATGATACTGAATGAACTACCGACATTTTACCATTATCGTGCATTTGCTTTAAACCACTCATGCTGGGGTGAATGCCAGTAGTACCATTTCCTAAAGGTAAAACGGATGCTTGTGGTATGGCAATATTACTTCTGAGATTGTTATACTGAGAATATTGGTCGAGTGGAATAACGGTATTCAAGCCATCATTGCCGCCACTTAGATAGATAATAACCAAGGCACGGTCTTTAGCAAGGGCATTGGTTTTTAATAAAGACTGTACCAAAGGTGAATTGATACCAAAGGCTTTTACGCCAAAACTATCTACCATTACAGGTAGTAAAAAAGCGGATGATGCGGCAAGGAAATCTCTACGTTTCATATTTTTATAGCTTTGAGCCGTCAGCCATGAGCTTTGGGCTTTTTTTAGACAAAATTTGGATTAAAATTTACTTGATTTTGAGCATTTCAATTGATAAACCAGAATCTCATGGCTCATTTCTCATAGCTCAAAACTCTAAAATATCTGATACTCCGCCATTCTGAAAAGGTATTTCATCAAATTCTCAAGGGGCGTTCTCACATTCTGTATTTGGGTATTGGTAGGTGTTGTTGCACCTTTATAAGCATTCCAAGCAATAGTCCAAGACATCCTTGGGTTTAATCCTAACATGATGGTGTCAATCAAAAAGTTTTTTTGATTGGTGTTCAGCGGAGTGGCAAACAAATTTTTAGTAATTAAATCAAGTATTGCTACTGAATCGGAAGCGTTGTAATAAGGAGTAACGGTGGAAGGTTTATCGACCCAAGCCAAAAAATCAATTTTAGCTCTATTCACAGGTGTAACTCCTGAGCCTGAGAAAGTTTGACCTGTTATCATTTTATCTCCAAAAGAATTACGTAAACCAATCATCGAGGCATTAATCCAGTTGCGAGATAACCCAGGCTGATAATAAGCATCGTAACCAAAAACAGTAGGCTGTGTCAGAATGCTCATTTGCATTTCATTCATTCTGGCATAAATATAATCGGTATAATTTTTATAAGTCGTAATGCTATTCAAATCGTTTGCCGTAAACATAGGAGCAGGAAAACCCAAGAATTGTAAAGTACCAATGATTAACTCAGAAGGTGCTTTTACGATTGAGCCGATGTTCTCTTCATCATAAAAATGTTGGGACATTAACAGTTTTATGATTACAGATTTAATCTCAAAAGTTCTGCCCGTTGTAGGGTCTTGGCTTTTAAAAAGGTTAGCTAAAGGGATAATCACGTTATCCTCAACGGTTTGCGTAACATTAGGATTAACAAAAAAACGGTAAATTTTTCGGCAAATAAACTTGGGCGTTTCAGGATGACGAAAAAGCATCGTTAATAAATCATCCAATTCAGCATCTCCTGCAGTGGCATAGCCCACTGGGGCAACCGAACGACCTGTAATGGAAGTTCCCATAGTAGGGTTTACAGGATCAGGATATTTTGTGGAGAATTGTTTATTGGTCGTATCATGACGAGTCAAACTAAAGGTTGTGCCTACTGAGGTAGTGTTGGCAGTATAAAAATTGGCGTATCGCCAACCCGTCAAGACTCTAGCAGCCGCTTTTACATCGTCTTCTGTATAATTATTATTTCCTGCAAAATCCTTTGCTCCAACCACAAACAACTCTTGTAATTCACGTGCATAGTTCTCGTTGGGTCTGTTTTTTTCGTTATCATGCCCATTGAGGTATTTGAGCATGGCAGGGTCTTTTGTAATATTATATACAAAATCTCTGAAATTGCCCAAAATACTACTTCTGATAAGATTGAGGTATTGATAAATTGCACGATGCTCATCCACATCGGGAAGTTCTGTTACAAAATGATTTTGCCAAAACATCGTCAATTTTTCTGCCAAAGAAGGATTATTGGTTTGAGCCGACATCAACCCAATCCACCAATTTCGAATATAACCTCTGAAATCGCCATTACGAGTGCTATCATAATTTAATCCGATATAAGGCTGCCCGACCGTTGCCGCCATAGTAATATTCAAATCAACGGGTGGGGTTGGATTATAATTGATATTATTTATCAGAGTTTGGATAGCCAAACCAGAGCTAATACCTGTAAAAGCCGAGATGTGGTTTTGGGTAGGTCCAAAGGTTGCTCTTCGGAGTAAATGAGTCGCTTGAGCCACTGTAAGAGGCTGAATATAAGCGTCCAGAGAGTAATTCATAAAATTTAATGATAAGAATTAATAATGGAATTTTTAATGAATGAGATCAAAAGCTTAAATGAGAGGGAGAATGCTATTTTAGTGGTTTAATAATTTTTAAATTTATGAATAATATTTTAGTTTTATTAGTTAGAGGAAAAGAAATGAGTGAGTGGTAAATTTAATAGGGTCAATCAAAACTATTATAATTCTCAAATATTGTTCTTACAACTTTACAAGTCGCTCTCCAGCCCGCTCTAAAGTCTCATCATCCTTGGCAAAACAAAATCTTAACGTTTTGTAATCATTTTTTTGATGATAAAAGACCGATATTGGAATACTCGCTACCCCAATTTCCTTTGTCAGTCGGACGGCTAAATCGTAATCATTTTCATTCGTAATTTGTTGATAATTAACACATTGAAAGAAACTTCCTTTAGCGGGCGTATAAGTAAAACGTGAGCCTGAGATACATGACAGAAACTTATCACGCTTTTGTTGATAAAAATCTGGAATGGAAAGATAATTATCAGGTTCTTGCAAAAAATCTGCCAAAGCGTATTGTATGGGCGTAACCACACTAAAAGTTAGCCATTGATGCACCTTCCTAAATTCTTCTGATAAAACCTTAGGAGCAAGACAATAACCTACTTTCCAACCTGTAACATGAAATGTTTTCCCAAAAGAACCACAAATGAAAGTACGTTCTCTCAAAATTGGATTTCGGAGCAATGACCAATGTGCTAAACCATCAAAAATGATGTGTTCATATACTTCATCGCTGATAATTAAAATGTTGGTATCTTGCACAATATCAGCCAATTGTGCTAAATCTTTTTGACTTAAAACTGTTCCCGTTGGATTGTGAGGCGTATTCAGAATGATGAGTTGTGTGCGTTCAGTAATCTTGGATTTTACGACATTCCAATCAATCTTATATTCATCTTCGGGCGTGAGGGTTACATATACGGGGGTACCTCCGTTGAGCTTGATGGCGGGGGCATAAGAATCATAACAAGGTTCAAGCAAGATGACTTCATCGCCCTGATGAACAACCGCCGTGATGGCAGCATAAAGTGCTTCAGTAGCTCCCGAAACCACGGTAACTTCGGTATCTGGATGATAATTTACTTGATATAAATCGCTGATTTTCTGAGCAATTGCTTCTCGTAAAGGTTGAATTCCTGCCATTGGGGCATACTGATTCATACCTTTTTTGAGGTAATAATCGACTAATTCAGTAAGTTTGGGTGAGCAGTCAAAATTAGGAAATCCTTGCGACAGATTTAAGGCTCCGTGGTCGGCAGCCAATTTTGACATTATGGTGAAAATAGTGGTTTCTGTGTTGGGCTGTTTTGAGGTAATGTTCATTTATATTATATATTTTTAAAATATATAAATTTAGGGATTGTATTGCATAAAAATTAAAACTTTTATGGAATATAATCCCTAAATTAGACAATAATTGCATTGTCATTTGTAATTATTGCATTGCCTGACTGACGTTAAATGAGATTAGCATAGTAAATACAAAATTATTTTTTACTTATTCCAACGCTCCGCTATTACCAAAGCATAATCCACAAAGGCTTTTACTGAATCTTCATAAATTTTATTTCCTAAGGATTCCGAATGTTCATCAAGATTTTTATGCGTCTCGTGCGACTCGTATATGCGGGGAGAGACTACCGAATATTGATTAGTAAAATTGATAATTTTGTTAATAACTGTGGTCAATTCCAAGCAAGGGATTTTACCTCCTCTTCCAGCTGAAACACCAGCCAAAGCAAAGGTTTTATTGTTGAAAAGATGGGCAAAATCTTTACCTCCTAATTGATGAAGGGCATTTAAAAGGTCGCCATTTACTGTCCAGTTATATTCGGGCGTTACGAAAAAAACTAAATCTGCTTTCTCCCAAGCTCCAATAAATTCCGCTTGAAAAGCCGTTAAATCGTGCTTATTAATACTTCCTCTGCCCACCGATGGAATATCGAAATGGTGAAAATCAACTACGGTAACATCTTGATAATCTGATACTTGCAATACTTTTTGAAGATATTTTGAGAAACGTAATGAATTACTATTTTGTCTGGGCGACGTGGCAATTATGGCAATATTCATATTATATATTTTACGGATTTATCTTATTTATGTTAGATACCTAACGATGCCTTTATTGATTTTGTTCATGATAGTTTGTTGGAATAATATTTTCTTTTGGAAATAACAGGTCATTTTGGACAGTTATTTCCAAAAGAAAACTTATTATCTGAAAATAATTACTCAAAATGACTACATTTCTCCAAAGATATTTTTGATTTTCGACAAAACTATGTAAAAAATATAAAAAATAGCGAAATATAGATTTTGAGTTTCCGCTAAAACTGCATGAAAAAGTATTATTTTAGCGAAAACTCAATTCAAAATACAAAAAAAAGGAACCCTTCGCTTTAAGCGAAGGGTTCCTTAAAAACCGAACATCGAAATCAATACCCAAACACTTCTTCTAAACTCAACTTCTTCACCTCTCCATATTTTTTAAGGTCTTCTAAATTTACCTTTTTCTCCGAAGCCACAATAGCCATTACGTAAGGCTTGTTTGACAATTGCGTGTCTTGAAATTTCTTCAAATCATCACCCGTCATTTTGTCTAAAGCCTGATAAATTACCTTGCGGTCATCGCCCATTATACCTTTTTCTTGATTATTCAAATACGTATAAATGATGTTATCCTGCGTGATTCTTTCGGTTTGATAATTCTTTTTCATACCTGCTTTTGCAGTCTCCAAATTCTTCTCTGACGTTGGAAAAACGTTCAATAATTCATTCATCCCTGCAATGGCTTCGTGAATTTTGTCGGCTTGCGTTCCCACGTAAGCAACCATATTATATTTCTCATTTTTGGTGTTTGGAGTACGATAAAAAGCATACGTTGAATACGCCAAAGCCTTCGACTCACGGATGGTTTGGAATACGATTGACGACATTCCACCACCAAAATAATTATTGTACAATTCCACGATTGGTGTTTCGGTAGAATTATACATTATCGTTGGGCGAATCCAGTTTACTTCCGCCTGAACCATGTCATAATCAGTAAATAAAACCATTGGTTTTTCAGGAGATTGTGCCTCAAAATTAGCAATTAAAGGTAAATCAGCTTTAAAGGTTGCGGTGGTTTTATGAATGGTTCCCAAAGAAGTTGCTAAATCAGCCATCGTTTTAGGTCCATAATAAGTAACAATATGTTTGTAAGAAAACAAGTTTTGCAAAAATGAAATCAGTTCATCAGAAGTCAAGGCTTTTAGTTCTGCATCTGTAAATTGTAAAGTATTTCTTGGATTTTTAGGGCCATAAGCCGCATACGTTGAAAGCCCCTGAAGAATTGCTCCTTTGTTTAATTTAGCATCATTTCTTGTCTTGATTAATCTGCCTTTCAGCAATTCAAGTGCCGCATCATCTTTCTTACATTTTGTCATTAAATCTTCAAAAAGCTGAACAGTTTTAGCAAAATTTTCATTCAAACCCGAAATGTTCAACATGATATGATGGTCGGTATATGAAGTATTGAAACTGCTTGCCAAACGATAAAATTCGGTACTGATTTGGTCAGCATTCATTTTGTCAGTTCCCACAAATTGCAAGTATTGAAGGGCAATTGGCAAAACTTTACTATTCCAAGAACCCATGTCAAAACGATAAGACATTCTGAACAAATCGTTATCGGTATTTTGCACATATAAGGCATTCAAATTACCGACTTTACCTTTCTTCAAATCCTTCGAGAAATCCAGCCATTTAGGCTCAATATTTGCCATTGGCGTTAAATTTACATCCTTCAAAAAGGCAGATTGAGCCTCACGATTCACCTCTACGGGCGTGATGGCTGGTTTGTCAACTTTCTTAATATCCTTGTCTTCACCCTTGCGTTTATATACTACTACGTAACCATCGCTACAGTATTTTTTGGCAAAATCCATCACTTGCTGCTTCGTAACTTTGCCCAATGCGTCGTTTAGAGCTACATAATTGTTCCAATCGCTTGCTTTTGCGGTTATGAAACTTTCTAAAATTCCGTAAGCACGTGAGGCATTATTTTCTAAACCTTGGATGGCATTAAGCTTATTATTAGCGGCAATTGCTTTAATGATTGATTCATCAAAGTTTCCTGATTTTAATTTATCTAATTCCCCCATCAACAATGCCTTTACCTCGTCCAAACTTTGGTCTTTTTTGGGTGTACCTGTCATTGACCAAATGCTATAATCTTTATTCCACTCTGGGTTTGAACCCGCCCGTAAAACCTTTTGAGCTTTCACTAAATTAAGGTCAATTAAGCCTGCTTTTGAGTTGGACATTAATTCATCTACAATCGTTCCTACAATTCTATCTTGCTTGTTCATCGCACCCGACCAGCGCCATGCAATCGTGATATTATCGGGCGTAGGACCGAAAACTTCTTTCGTAATCACACCCGTTAAAGGTGCTTCGGGAGCGGGTTTATATTCTGCCAGAGGCTTAGTAACCATGTATTTAAACGAAGCATCAATTTTCTTAATCAGTTCATCCGAATTGAAATCCCCTGCCATGATTATTGCCATGTTGTTCGGCACATAATATTTGTTGAAATAGTTGCGAATTTCAACCAAGGAAGGGTTTTTCAAATGTTCAACCGTACCAATTACCGTTTGTTGTCCGTAATTATGGGTTGGAAAAAGAGCCGCATTTCGGGTTTCATAAACCTTGCGACCGTCATTATCCAATCCACGATTTTTTTCTTCATAAACTGCCTCTAATTCCGTATGAAAAATACGTAAAACAGGGCTTCGGAAACGTTCAGCCTGCAATTTCAAAAAACGGTCAATAGCATTTGTGGGAATATCTTCCGTATAAACCGTTTGTTCAAAAGAGGTAAAAGCATTGGTGCCTTGTCCGCCCATCGAAGCCATCATTTTATCGTATTCATTGGCAATAGCAAACTTGGCTGCCTCGCCCGAAACACGATCAATTTCCTTGTAAATGGCTTTTCTTTGAGCAGAATCGGTAGTCTTAGTATATTTTTCGTACAAAGCATCTACTTGGTCGAGCAAAGGTTTTTCTTTTGCCCAATCTAGTGAACCGAATTTATCAGTTCCTTTAAAAAGCATATGTTCCAAATAATGAGCCAAGCCCGTATTGGTGCGTGGGTCAGTATTTGAACCAGCCCGAGTAGGAATCAAAGCCTGAATGCGAGGTTCTTTGTGGTTTTCACTCAGGATAACCGTCAAGCCGTTTGCGAGGGTATAAAAACGGGCTTTCATGGGGTCATTGCTCACGTATTTGTAGGTATATCCGCCCGAGGAGGCAGTTTTCCATTCAAAAGTTTTTTGAGCAAAAGAGAAGTTTAGGCAAAGTAAACAAGCCAAAACCAAAAGCGGTAAGCGGAAGTTTTTCATGTGAGAATTAGATAATTTTAGATTAATAAATGGATTTAAAACTGCAATAACGTGAAAAAATTGGAAAGATTCCATCAATTTTGGATAGACGGTTTGGGAGTGTAGGGATAATTACTTTTTAAATAATACGCCTAAATTTTTAGCTGTTTTTCTGAAATTGGATTGACTCCAAGATTGTTCATCAGATAGTTTATTTCCATTACAATCCAAAGCTACTAATGTGTATTGACGGGTATTAGCATTAAAAGTGTAGATACCAAAAAATATAATATTGCCTTCATATTCATATTCATAAATTGCCCCACGCCATACATATTGATTCATAGAATCTATGGCTTTACTTAAAAAAATCAAGTCCTTGGCAGGGTTTTTTATGCCATTACAAACTTCTGTTCTTAATTGAGATTTAGGAATATTCTGTTTCCAAATGGTTCTATTAACTTTGGACAAAGCAAAGAAATCTTCGTAAGTGGTGGCACTCCACGAATCACTAATATCTACGCCTTCACAGTTATAAATTTGTGGTTGTTGCGTAATAAAATGATATTTTAAAGGCACCGCACCATTGTTCAAAACGTAATAGAGTGTTCCTTTATAGGTGTATTCTTTGATGGAACAACTATCAGTATTATGGTTTTGCTGTAAATTAATAGCCTGTTTCAACCACGCCAAATTATTGATGGGATCTTGTACACCACATATAGGTGATTCTTGGGGGGAAACTTCCTTAGAAATACATCCTGCGAAAATAAAAGCTATGAGCAATGAAAGGAGAAGTTTTTTCACGGGATAAGTTTTAGTTTTATATGATGCTTTTAGAGAACGACAGATAAGGCATTTATGTTTTAAATAGTGTTGATAATTAGTTATTTATGACAACAAATATACATAAAATTTACCATCTCTAAGTTTTTACAAAAGGTGTTTTTTCTATACTTTTTCCCCTACCTTTTCGTTAATTTTGCACAAAAGAAAAGAATTAGAAAGATGAAAAGCAGATTAAATTTATTGATAAGTATAAAAGCATTTTTGGCTTGTTTGTTATTGGTGATTTCTACAAATCACGGATATTCGCAGTGGTGGAAGGATACTGAAAAAGCAGAGAAGGAACGCTCAAAAGGAATGTTGTTGCTCACGAATGAAGTGCAGATTGAGGCAAGCACCGCTATCAATCACA
This sequence comes from Cytophagales bacterium, assembly GCA_031424875.1. Taxonomy (GTDB): domain Bacteria; phylum Bacteroidota; class Bacteroidia; order Cytophagales; family Spirosomataceae; genus Arcicella. The sequence continues at coordinate 18,512 of JANPIG010000773.1, read as the reverse complement.
TGTACAATTATAAATTTTATGAAGCCGAAAAAGAGTTTAACTACCTGAAAGTCAAGTATCCAGAACATCCATTGCCCGATTTTTTGTTGGGTTTGATGGAATGGTGGAAGATTGTACCCAATACTGAAAATGCTCTTTACGATGAAAGTTGTTTAGCCTATATGGATAAAAGTATTCAGAAAGCCGAGAAGATTTGGGATGATTCAGAAAATCCCGAAGCGGCATTTTTCATGGCGGCGGCTTATGCTTTCAAAGGTCGCTTGCATTCTGAACGTAAACATTGGTCAAAGGCAACATTTGCGGCTAAAAATGCTTTAAAATACCTTGACCGTTCCAGAAGTTTTGCCGATTTCAGTCCAGAATTGATGTTTGGTGATGGTTTATACAACTACTATTTTTATTATGTAAAAGAAAATTATCCTTTGCTTCGTCCCGTTTTGTGGCTTTTTCCAAAGGGCGATAAACCTAAAGGAATTACGCAACTGGAAAAAGTGAGTTATAACGCCTTTTATACCCGCACCGAAGCCCGTTATTTTCTATTGCAAATTTATGGACTGGAAAATATGAATGATAAAGCACTGAATTTGGCAAAATATACCTCAGAATCATACCCAGATAATCCTTTTTTACAACGTTTTTACGCCCGTAGTGCTTTCGTTTCGGGTCATGTGAGTGAGGCAAAGGTAGTGGCTAAGAGCATATTAGCGAAAATTGACGACCGTATGCCAGGTTATGAAGGTGTTAGTGGTCGTTATGCTTCCTATATTTTGGCGTATTATGCCTATAACTACGACAAAGACATTAAAACGGCCAAACAATACTATCAAAAAACGATAGATTTTGCTAAGAATTCCAGTACAACTAATTCGGGATATTACTGGTCTTCGATGTTAGCTTTGGGAAAAATTGCCTCTCAGGAAGAGGATTATGACAAGGCGATTGAATATTTCAAGCAAGTAATTGATGATTCTGACCGTAAATCAGCCCAGCGTGACGAAGCCAAAAAATTATTAACTGAGGCTAAAAAAGCAAGGAGGAAAAAGAAGTAGAGTTTTAGTATTTTTAAGAGCCGTAGGCTCAGTCAATTTTGTAGCCAGTGATTTTAATCACTGGAATTTTCGGCGGATTAAAATCCACCGTTACAAAATTGACTGAGCCTACGGCTCTTTTATTGCCGTTGTTGGATTTTCTCCAATAACAATTGCGACAGTAAAAATTCAAATAAGTAAGTATTTGATTATCACCTACTTAACTAACAAAATAGTCTAACAGCTCTTTAAATAATGCTTCCGCAAGTGTTGTTGGAGAAAACTTCAACAACGGTGAAAAAAATAGTAGTCCCTATCTTGCTGTCAGCTGTCGAGTGGGTACATAGCATTGAAATTAGCCTAACACCTACAATGACCTCCCAGACTACTTCTTACTTTTTCCCATTTTTTGTTAGAACATCTATCATATTTTCATATCTAAATATTTTAGCATCAGATTCAGACAGCACTTTTTCTAATTGTAGTATCTTATTATCTTTATCTTTTAATATTTTCAAATCATTGTCATAAACGTCTGTATACTTTTCTCCCACTCCGTCAATAATCCAATCGTAAGAATATTTACTAAATTTTTTCTTAATTGTTCTGACAAATTCAATGCCCGGATTCCTTGTTGAACCATCCAAAATTTTGTATAGGTTATCTGGTCGCTTAAATCCTAATATTTTACTAAACTCATAAGCGGATAGATTACCTTCTTCTTGCATAATTAATTCTAATCTTTCTTTCATAATAGAAATATAATTTGAAATTTTATACAATTAAATAATTTATTTACGATAATTTTTGTTTTTTTTTGTTTTCCTTCTTAGCCTCTCGGAGGATGCGAGGTACTAAAATCTACATACTCTATTTCCGCTTCGGTTTATACTTCCCAAAATTACTTTTTCTTGATTCTTTTCCCCCAGCAATTACCTGTTTTTTATTCTTTACTTCCTTCTGTTTTGCCTTCGCTTTAAAATCCTTTTTTTCGTGAAAAGCCCCTTTGAAATCAGGGTCTTCTTTCTTGCGTTGTTCGTCAATTTCACGGAGCATAATTTGCTTTTCCACAAAAGGTGTTTGCAAAACTTCTAAACCTTCGGGCAGTGGCTCACGGGGGATTTGCATTTTGATAATTTTCTCAATTTTCTTGATGTGATACTCCTCTGCTTCGGTAATAAAAGTGATGGCTTCTCCCGCATTATTTGCCCGACCAGTTCGACCTATTCTATGTACATAGTCTTCGTAAATCAAGGGTACATCAAAGTTAATTACATGGCTAACTTGTTGAATATCAATCCCTCTGGCTGCCACATCCGTTGAAACTAACACTTGAATATTTCCTTCCTTGAAATCCTCCATTGAGTTGATTCGAGTGTTCTGTCCTTTATTGGCATGAATGACTCTAATCTTGTCTTCACCCACAATTTTACGCCCTAAATACTTGAAAATATTATCCGCAATTTCTTTACTTCTACAAAAAATAATGGTACGACTAAACGTCTCTTTATCCTTCATCAACAAGCCCAAAAGATTAATTTTTGTGAGGAAATTTGGCACTTCAAAAAGCCTTTGTTTTACCATGGTAGCCGTCATAGTTTCGGGCGAAACTTCTACCTTCGTTGGAAATTCTAAGAATTCATGCGAAAGGTTTTCTACTCGTGGTTGAAAAGTAGCTGAAAACAATAAATTCTGACGTTTTTTAGAAGGAATTACCTCCAAAATCTTACGGATTTGAGGCATAAAACCCATGTCCATCATCTTATCAGCTTCGTCCAACACAAGGGTCTTTAGTTCTTTGGTACTGATTTCACCTTTTAGATAAATATCCATAAACCTGCCTGGCGTGGCAATAATTATATCTATGCCTTTTTGGAGCGTTTCTATTTGCGTTTTTGGACCCAAACCGCCAATCAAAGCCACATGACGAATGTCAGTATATTTAGCTAATTGCGTAACGGCTTCATCAATCTGCATAACCAGCTCACGAGTCGGTGCAAGTATTAAGGCACGCATGGCTGTTCCCTGTGCGTATTTTACTTTCATCAAAATGGGTAACAGATATGCCGCTGTTTTGCCCGTTCCCGTTTGAGCAATTCCTAACACATCATGCCCCGCCAAAATCATAGGAATGGTTTGCTCTTGAATGGGCGTAGGTGTCTGATAACCAGCCTCTTCAATAGCATTCAAGAGTTGGCGATTTAAGTCAAAATCTTCAAAAGTCATATACTTAATTTGCTTTATTTTGATGCAAAGGTACGGAAAAACAAGGCAATAGAGTTTCCATGAATAAAATCAAGAGGTACGAATTTCCATGGATTAAAATCCATGGTTACAAAAGAACCGAGCCTACGGCTCTTTGTGAGTACCTTAAATGGCCATAGGCTCGGTTCACTTGTAGCCGTGGATTTCAATCCACGGAATTTGTAAAAGCCGTAATTTCAATTATGAGATTTAAGTGTTAAATTACGACTTATATATTTGAAACCATTTCCCATCTAAATCTCAGCATCATGTACGCACTCAAAAACGGAAGAATATTCACTTCGGAAGAAATAATAAATAATAAAATCTTATTAGTTGAAGGTGATAGAATTGGCAATATTATTACCGAAGAATTTATAGAAGCAGAATGTCAAATTGTTGATTTGCAAGGCCTTAATATTGCTCCTGCCTTTATTGACGTGCAGATTTATGGGGGTGGGGGAAGTCTATATAATTCTGTAACCACCCAAGAAACCATTCGCAAAACCTACCATGAAATCCGTCATGCGGGAACAACCCACTTTCAAATTACCCTTTCTTCAACGCCCTTACCAAAAATGTTGGAGGCAATTGAAGTGGCGAAAAATTATATCAAAAATGGGGGAAAAGGTTTGGTTGGTTTGCACTTGGAAGGACCTTATTTCAGCTTTCCAAAACGGGGGGCTCACGTGGCTGAATTTATCCGAAAACCAACGGACGAAGAACTCAAAATTGTCATTCAAGCGTGTGTGGGATTGCCTACCTACATGACCATTGCTCCCGAAGAATTTACCGATTTTCAGCTTGAAATGCTATTGGAAAGTGATATTATTGTAGCAGCTGGACATAGTTCCGCTACTTATCAACAGGCTAAATATACCTTTCAAAAGGGAATAAAACGAGTTACGCATTTGTTTAACGCCATGTCGCAATTACAAGGACGTGAACCAGGTTTGGTAGGAGCAACGTATGATTCGGAAGCTTGGGCGAGTATCATTCCCGACGGTATTCATGTGGATTTTGCCAGTATCAAAATTTCTAAAAATATAATGGATAAAAGGCTTTTTATCATTACTGATGCCGTTACCAATGATATTTCGGGAGATTACAAATTTGTTCATGCAGGTACACATTATACCGATACCAAAGGTACGCTTTCAGGGTCGGCCCTTTCGATGATGCAGGGCGTGAAAAACTGTGTGGAAAAAGTAGGGATTTCTTTGGAAGAATCTCTCAGGATGGCATCTACCTATCCCGCTGAGGTTATTAACTTACAGCATAGTATGGGTAAAATACAATTTGGTTACCATGCCAACATGGTGATTTTTGATGATAATTTTGTGGTAAAAGGCGTTATTGAAGATGCGTGTTTGGAATGGATTATTTAGCTACATTTTCATATTTTTTGTGATAGGAACGTCTTATAAAATTAATAATCGTTCCACCTATCACCCCAGGAGCAATCCAGACAACTAAGCCAAGAATATAGGGTGGATTATTAACAACTAAAAATGCTGTAACCGTTGCAATATATGACCCTCCCATACGTGAGATATGATTTTGAAACCAATAACTAATCTGAACAGACTTACCCTTATCATTAATTACTATTTTGGCCATAAAAACTTATAAATCTTAAAAAAGATATTGTAAAAATTGCCATGCCAAAAATAAGAAACGAGATACTAAAAAAATTATCGACTCTTTAATGACCAATAAAGGCAAAATAAAACATGGACAATGCACATATTATTGCCAAAATACTGGCAAAATATTTAACCCATTTTCCGACGGACTCTGAAATTTTGGTGTGAATTGGGTATTTTTATAAACCTAAATATCTACCCCCGTCTTCTTCAAAAATTTAGAAGATAATTTTGATTTACTGGAAATATATCGCAGACTCACGCCCACATAAGGCGTTATGGGAAGGCTTTGAGTAGTCAAATTTTCATTAGCAGCATTAAAGGTTTTCACTTGTCTGAAACCCGCCATTCCTCCTTCAATACCAATATTAAAAGCATTCAAAATATGGGCATTAGCAGCTAAAGTAAAACGTATTTGTTGGAAATTCTGGCGACGTGGTAATCTTTCCGTATTAATGGCAAGATCCTGATAGCCAGCGCTATATCCGTCAAAAACAGTATTAAAATCAAAATGTAACCACGGTTGAGCTTTATAAGTTATACTCGCTCTGAAAGGCAAAATTCCCGAAACTTTCCATTCATTGCCTAATGCTTTAGTAAATCCAAAAATGGGAATAATCCTAAATTTTTGATTATACACAATGGCAGTGCCGTACATGATTTGAGTTCGTAATCCAAAGATTCTTAATCTTGCAGCCCCGCCATAAAAATAAGGTTGTGGATTAAAAAATGTTTCATTAGATTGAGTTACGCCCCCACCTACACCATACACCCAAAATTTCTCTCGCAAACTTGCCTTCAACTGCACGAAAGTTACGCCTGTAGTTTTATAACCACCATTGGGCTGTTCTCTGCCGTCAATTGTAGTATTCAATTGAGATAAATTAGCCAGTAAAAGTGTATGTTTTGCTTCAATATCAGCCTTTTTACCAAAACCAATCCCCGCTGAAATAGTTGTATTTAGCGGAATTACTGCAAGGGCATTAGTGCGATTTAATCCAAATTTTTGTCCGTTTTCCATTGTCGCATCGGGCATATAATCGGCTCTAACGGTTACGTTTGGATAAAATAATTGCGTAAGTGAAGGCGTTTGCCCAAAACTTTTGGAACATAGAAAACCTGCCAGAATAAGTGGAATAAGCGTTTTTGAAAACATATAAGGATTTGTTTTTCAAATAACGCTTGGAGAAGGGGAATAGTATTCTGCTTATTGTAAACGGCAAAGTCGCTAAAAACTTTTTAAAAATAATTTTCAACATGGCCACTTTGAGTTTAAGAAAATAACGCTAATAATTTTTGAAAAATAACTTATCGTCATTGCGGTTTGGAAAATCTATCCAAAAAATGTTTTCCACAGCAAATACACATTTAACCCAATGATAATGGCTGCTACAATCCACGAAGAAATTTTGACTAATCTGGAATTGACAAACTCGCCCATTTGTAGTTTATCACTCGTAAACATTACTAAAGGCACAACTGCAAAACTAAGCTGAAAAGACAAGATAACTTGGCTCAAAACTAATAGTTCACCCGTGCCTTTTTCACCGTAAAGAATTGTAACTATTAAAGCTGGAATTATGGCTATTAGTCTGGTAATCAGCCTTCTAATCCAAGGTTTAAGTTGAATATTTAAAAATCCTTCCATCACAATTTGCCCTGCCAAGGTGCCTGTAAGGGTAGAATTCTGTCCTGCTGCTAATAAGGCTACAGCAAATAGAATCCCTGCAAATTTTACCCCCAAAACAGGGTCAAGTAAATGATAAGCATCATTGATATCTGCTACATTTTGATTGCCCGAATTATGAAAAGTCGCAGCTGCTAAAATCAAAATAGCAGCATTGATGAAAAATGCCAAAGCCAAAGAAATAGTAGAATCAATGGTGGCAAAAAATACTGCAGAGCGTTTACCTTCTGAAGTTTTTTCAAAGTTGCGGGTCTGTACAATGCTGGAATGAAGATAAAGATTATGAGGCATAACGGTAGCGCCCAAAATCCCGATGGCAACGTATAGCATTTCTGGATTGGTAACTATTTGAGGGCTGGGCAGAATACTGCCAAAAACTTGATATGCAGCTGGATGTGAAACAATTATCTCATAAGTAAAACAGCAAAAAATCATAAAAATTAATGCCGCTACGATGGCTTCCAAAGCTCTGAAACCTTTATTTTGAAAGTATAATAAAACTAAAACATCCAAAACCGTGATGATTACGCCCACCGTTAGGGGTAATCCAAAGAGAAGATTTAAAGCAATGGCCGAACCAATTACTTCTGCTAAATCGCAGGCAGCAATGGCAATCTCACAAAGAACCCAAAGGATAAAAGAAGTGGTTTTAGAATAATTACTTCTACAAGCTTGAGCCAAATCATATCCAGTAGCAATGCCTAATTTGAGCGAAAGATGTTGAAGTAACATCGCAAATAAATTAGAAATCAAAACTACTGAAATGAGTGTATAACCAAATTTTGCTCCTCCTGAAATATCCGTTGCCCAGTTTCCTGGATCCATATATCCTACAGCCACCATTAAACCAGGCCCAGTAAATGCCCAAAGTTTTTGACGAAATGTACCAAATTTGGGAACCTTTATAGAGGCATAAACCTCTGGTAATGAGTTGCCAATCTTCTTTTTCTGTTTTTCCATATATATTGAGGTAGTAAAATCTCTACAAATATAGATTTAGATTATGATAATCCAAAATATTTTTTTAGATTAGTCTAAAATTTATTTTTTAATATTAAAAATAATATCTTTGCTCAGGTTTAGATATTGAGAGATTAAGGATTAAGTAAATGGGGACTTGAATATATTATCCAATCCCTAATCACCCAATCCTCAATTTCCTAATCCCCAATTCTCCAATCCCAAGAAAATGACATCTTTTACCGAAGAAAATTACTTAAAAATTATTTATAAGCTTTCTACTGAAACAGAAAGCGAGATAAGTACCAACGCCGTAGCGGAACTGACTCAAACAAAGGCGGCTTCAGTAACGGATATGTTGCGTAAACTATCAGAAAAGCAGTTGGTTAATTATCAAAAATATCAAGGTGTTAGGCTTACAGATTTGGGTGAAAAGGTAGCGTTGAATGTTATCAGAAAACACCGTTTGTGGGAGGTATTTTTAGTAGATAAATTAAAATTTAATTGGGACGAAGTTCACGATATTGCTGAACAATTAGAACATATAGATTCAGAGGAATTAGTCTTGAAACTGGACAAATTTTTAAACTTTCCAAAGTTTGATCCACATGGAGATCCCATACCAGATGCCCAAGGGCGTATGCCTGAATCTGGCTACAAAAATTTATCGGAAATAACTATCAATCAGATAGTTGTGATGATGGGAGTTTCACAGCACTCGACCAATTTTTTACAATATTTGGCAAAAATTGGCTTGCAACTTGGCGTAGAAATAAGTGTACTTGAAATCAATGATTTTGACAAATCTTTGACTATAAAAATTGCAGGAAAGAAAGAGTGTTTTATTAGTACAGAAGTAGCAAAAAATGTTTTAGTAAAAGCGTTCTAAAAAGCATAAAAAAACCTAACAAAGCCGCCACTTTGTTAGGTCTAAAAATTTACATTCATTGAATGCTCTACAAAATTATATAAAACCTTAATTTAAGTCAATTTTTAAGTACTAAAAAATCATACCACTCGAAATATATTACACAAAGAAAGAATTGCGACTTGAAAAGGATAGAAAAAAAATGATGAGATTTTTTAAAATCTCATCATTTTTTAGCAATTTTCTCGAAATAAAATAATTTTAAAGTATTTTAAAGCATCTTTAAAATTAAAGCTCCTGCTATTGCTCCTGCAATTGGTCCTGCAACTGGAATCCATGAATACGACCAATCTGATGAACCTTTTCCAGCAATTGGGAGAATCGCATGAGCAATGCGAGGTCCCAAATCACGGGCAGGGTTAATAGCATAACCTGTTGAACCACCCAAAGATAAGCCAACTGCCCAAACCAAGATTCCAACTTTAAAAGGCCCAAGTCCTGTTTCAACTGAGTCAAACGAGCCCAGACCAACCACTAATAATGCCGAAGCAATAAATTCTGCCGTAAAATTTGGAACCACCGTTCTGACGGCGGGTGCGGTACTGAAACAAGCTAACTTTAAACTTTTGTCTTCTGTAATTGCCCAATGAGGATAATATTGCAGCCATACTAACGTTGACCCTACCATAGCTCCTAATATTTGGGCCAAAATAAAAGGCACTAAATTGTCATAATTTCCAGTTTTTACTGCCTCAGCAACCGTTACTACGGGGTTCAGATGAGCAGCAGCACTTCCAAATTTAGTGGAAACAAATATAGCAATCGTAACGGCAAATGCCCAAGCAGAGGCTATAACCATCCAGCCTCCACCTTCTCCTTTTGAGCCTTTCAACAATACATTGGCAACTACGCCATTTCCTAAATAAATTAATACAACAGTACCAACAAATTCTCCTAATAATTCTGAGGTCATCTTTTATGTGGTTTTTTGGTTTTTGGAAAGAAATAATAGCACAAATTAAAGCAAAAAGATTGAGAAATGAGCGTAGATTCTAAAGCAATAAGTTTTGTATAAGATTTCACTTTCAGCATTAACCAAATCTTCGTATTTTTGAGTAACTGATGTTTATAAAGTCAAAGAATGCCGTAACGTAAGTATTAGAGTGTTGTACTCAATGTCTTATACTCCATAATTTACTACCACTATTTTAATAATGTGAACCTTTATGTAAAATCATTAAATTCTATATTCTGTTAGCGAAAAGACCATATTCACCATTTACTTACTCATTTAAAATGCGAGAAGATTATTTAAAAGGAGATAATGAATCTCTTAATCCTGTTGAAAAAGACATTGACCGTGCCCTGCGTCCGCTGGCGTTTGATGATTTTGCAGGTCAAGATAAAATATTAGAAAATTTAAAAGTTTTTGTTGGAGCAGCCCGCCAACGAGAAGAAGCCCTCGACCATGTTCTCTTACATGGTCCTCCTGGCTTGGGCAAAACTACGCTGTCTAATATTGTAGCTAATGAATTAAAAGCTAATATTAAAATCACATCGGGGCCTGTTTTAGATAAGCCTTCAGATTTGGCGGGTTTATTGACGAACCTACAACCTTATGATGTCCTTTTCATTGACGAAATCCACCGATTGAATCCTATCGTAGAAGAATATTTGTATTCGGCAATGGAAGATTATAAGATTGATATTCTTTTGGATTCAGGTCCCAATGCCCGAAGCGTACAGATTTCATTGAATCCTTTTACGCTTATTGGAGCAACTACAAGGGCAGGTATGCTTACATCGCCCCTACGTGCGAGATTTGGCATTAATTGTCGTTTAGAATATTATGATGCTAAATTACTAACATCCATTGTGAAGCGTTCAGCGGATATTTTAAACACGCCAATTGACGAAGATGGAGCTTATGAAATTGCCAGACGAAGTAGAGGAACCCCCAGAATTGCCAATAATTTATTGAGAAGAACCCGAGATTTTGCTCAAATGAAAGGAGACGGACGTATTACAGTAGAAATTGCTGAAATGGCTCTATTGGCCTTGGATGTAGATAAAAATGGTTTAGACGAAATGGATATTCGAATTTTAACCACTATCGTTGACAAATTTAAAGGTGGCCCCGTAGGGCTTTCAACTATTTCAACAGCCTGTGGGGAAGAATCCGAAACCATTGAAGAAGTTTATGAGCCATTCCTTATTCAAGAAGGATTTTTGAAACGTACTTCTCGGGGACGTGAAGCTACTGAAAAAGCCTATATCCATTTGGGGATAGTACCTAAGTACCGAGCAGAGACGTTGTTTTGAAATGATAGGGTAAATTTTTTTTTCGTATCTTTGCACCCTGATTTTGTATAGGTACAGATCTAAATCAAAAATCCGAAATCAAAAACTCATGTTAGAACAGTTAGAAGCCATCAAGGAACGATTCGAGGAAGTTGCTCAACAAATGACGCAACCCGAAATTGTTTCGGATATGAAAAAATATAAAACGATTAGTAAGGAGTATAAAGACCTTGAAAAAATTGTTAACCAATATAAAGAATATCAAAACGTATTGTCCAATATTGACTCTGCCAAGGAGGTAATTGCTACTGAAAAAGATGAAGATTTCAGAGATATGGCAAAGGGTGAATTAGATGAATTACAACCTAAAAAAGAACAATTAGAGAATCTCTTAAAGGAAATGCTTATTCCAAGAGACCCTAATGATTCTAAAAACGTTATCATCGAAATTCGAGCGGGTACAGGTGGTGATGAAGCAGGTATTTTTGCGGGAGATTTGTTTCGTATGTATCAACGTTTCTGTGCAAATCAAGGCTGGACGTTTCAATTGATGGATTTTACCCCTGCTTCATCGGGTGGATACAAAGAAATTGTAGCAAGTATTGAGGGTGAAGATGTTTATGGGAAAATGAAATTTGAATCAGGTGTGCATCGGGTCCAACGTGTACCTGCTACTGAGTCGCAAGGAAGAATCCATACTTCCGCTGCTACCGTAGCGATATTATTAGAGGCTGATGAAGTGGATGTTCAAATCAATATGAATGATATTCGTAAAGACACTTTCTGTTCCTCGGGTGCGGGTGGACAGTCTGTGAACACGACCTATTCAGCGGTGCGAGTAACTCACATTCCTTCTGGATTAGTAGTTCAGTGTCAGGACGAACGTTCGCAAATCAAGAATTTTGAAAAAGCCATGACTGTTTTGCGTTCACGATTATACGAAATTGAATTAGCTAAACAACAAGAATCTATTGCAGGCAATCGCCGTTCAATGATTGGTTCGGGCGACCGTTCTGATAAAATTCGAACTTATAATTACCCCCAAGGGCGAGTAACCGACCATCGGATTGGTTACACTGTTTATAACCTTCCTGTAGTAATGGATGGTGAAATTGGCGATTTTATTGAGCAATTAAGAATTGCAGATAATGCGGAGAAATTGACGGAAGGAGCAGGATATTAATTAGTAGATTAGTAATAAGCGGTCAGATAATAATTCTGAACAAAAAATATCCCAAAAAACGAAGCAGTTATTTCGTTTTTTGGGATATTTTTTGTTATTATTGTGGAAGTAAATATTTTCATTATTCTCCCCTAACCCCAAAACTAATGATACAAAAATTACAGAATTCAATTAATCATGGCTACACCGTTGAAATAGGAAAATATTTTTCTCGTGGCTACGACATTATGAAGGAAAATATGGGGGGCTATATCGCCTTCGCCTTGCTTGGGGGTATTATTGCATTTATTGCTAATATAATTCCCCTAATTAATTTTGTTGCGGCAATTTTAATCACACCTTGTTTATTTTTTGGCTTCCATTTAGTATCTCATACTATATCTGCCAAAAGAGAAATCCCACCTTTCAATGAGTTTTTTAATGGATTTAATCATTTTAGCAAGATTGTAGTGATATCCTTGCTGACTTTTGTATTAGTCATTGTATTGTTTATTCCATTAATATTATTCTTCGGAATAGGAACTTTTGCCAGTATTATTACTTCCTCGGGAGTTGGAAGTACAGAGGCTACTCGTAATGCTCTATTGGGTTTAGGTGGTTCTATGTTCATATTCTTTCTAATTACAATGCTCGCTTTTTTGTACTTATCAGTAAGTCTAATGTTTGCTTCTTTGATAGCAGTATTTCATCATGAAGAAGCAGTAGAAGCTATGAAATTGAGTTGGAAGGTAGTTAATAAGAACTGGCTGATGTGGATTGTGATGATGGTGGCATTGGGTTTGATGCTTTTTGTGGGGGCTTTATTCTGCTTAATAGGCTTGATTTTTGCTTACCCGCTCTATCAATGTGTGATATACGCTGCCTTTGAAGATATATGTGGCGTACCTGAAATAGATGGTGACCATCAAGATGAAATTAGTATGATTGGAGCAGGGCTTTCATAATTTTTATTCAATTAATAGCCTATAAATTAACCAAATTATGCAAGACCAATTACAATTACTACAACTCACTAATGTTGCCAAAAGCCACCTGATTTCAATGTCTAAATGGGTAAACTTCTATCCATTGCCAATTTTATTATGGGTGGAACGATAATTATCGGGTCATTATTTGTAGGTACATTCTTTGATTCAATCAATGCCACTACTGGACAAAAAATGTCCATGAATTATATACCAATAATCTTAGTTTATGTTTTTATTAGTGTAATAATTGCCCTACCCGCTTTTTTCCTTTTGTCATTTTCACGAAAGGTAAAAAATGCCTTGGATATGGAAAATGACGCTTTGTTAGAAGATTCTTTGGGTAGCCTAAATACATATTTTACTATAAATGGTATCGTCATGGTTTTATCCTTATTATTTTACGCATTAATACTTATGGTAATAATAGGAATTTCAGTAATAAAAAATAATCAAAATTTAACCCTTGCAAGCATTTAAAATGTTTACAAGGGTTATTTTAAGATAAAATTAAATTTCTATTCACAATCAACTCATATAAGATTTTGCTTCAAAAACCTTAGTAACTCCTTCTTTTGTAAGCGTATAGTTAAATCCTTTTTGAATAGCGTACGCTCCGTATTCTCCTTTCTTATTAATGGCAAGATAGCCAATTTGAAACTCTTTGTAATTATATCTTTTCACAATTCGCATGATGGCTTCTTCACAAGCTTTTTGAGGCGTTTTACCATTTCTCATCAATTCTACAATAAGAAATGAACCCAAAGTTTTTAAAACAAACTCGCCTAAACCCGTAGCACAAGCACCACCTACTTCATCATCACAGAATACGGCTGCTCCAATCACGGGTGAATCTCCAACCCGTCCGTGCATCTTAAATGCCAAACCGCTGGTAGTACATGCCCCTGAGATTTCGCCTTTATTCCCCAATGCCAAAAGCCCAATGGTATCATGTCGTTCTATGTTAATTTTTGGTTCGTATTTTGAAGTTTTTTTCCATTCTTCCCAAGCTTTTTTAGCGGTATCAGTTAATAGGTTTTCTTTCTTAAATCCTTGACTCAGAGCGAATTGTAATGCCCCCTCACCCGAAAGCATCACATGAGGCGTTTTTTCCATCACCGCTCTTGCCACAGAAATAGGATGCATAATATTTTGTAAAAAAGTTACCGAACCTGCATTACCCTTTTCGTCCATGATACAAGCATCTAAGGTTACATTTCCATCACGGTCGGGAAATCCACCATATCCTACTGACGTATCATTGGGGTCGGCTTCAGGAATTCTGGCTCCTGCTTCTACAGCATCTAAAGCTCGACCCGATTTTTTAAAAGTTGCCCATGCTGCTTCATTTGCTTTTTCGTTTTTCCAGGTGGAGATTACCATTGGAAAAGCGGTAACGTTAGTTTCTGAGGCAATGGCTTTCGATGCCAAAGCAGTTAAAATGGTAGTTTGTTGAAGGAAAGTTCTTCTTTGCATAATAATTTGCGTTTGTTTCTTTTAAAATTATAGAAAATATTTGAGAAAAAATAAATGAAAGAGCCTCTCAAATTTTATTTATTTAAAAAAGGGTATAAGTTTCAAGATATTTTCTCAAAACTTATACCCTTTTTTAAATTGTTTTTACTTGTATAAACTACCTAATACCGCTAATTAATAATCAAAATTTATTCATTGCAGTTCTCAAAGTTTCAACACCACGATGAATATTATTATTGACTGATTGATAATTAATATTCATTCGTTCAGCGATTTCTTGGTTCCCCATCCTCTCAAAATATCGCATCTTTAAAGCCTCAGAAACCCTTGTAGGTAGCTTTTTTAAGGCTTTTTCTAATTTTATAAAGGTTTCTTCTCGCTCTTCTGTATCATGAGAATGATATGAAAAATAACGTTCATACTGATAATCTTGTTCTGAAATGCCATCAAAAGAGATACCGGTTCTCGATTCCGTAATTTTACGAACTAAATCATGACGTAAAGAAGTCTTCAAATATGGTTCAATATTATCTGTATCAGCTAAATTGTGCTTACGTGACCATAAATTAACAAATAAGTCCTGAACAGCATCTCTAACTAATTCACTATCTTGAGCTATTTTATTTCCATAACTAATTAATATTTTATGGTTTAGTCTATATATTAATTGAAAGGCGAGTTGGTCTCCATTTTTGAATTGCTTCCAAAGTTCATAATTGTTATAAGATTGTCTTTTCATGAGTTGAAACTTGTTTGATTACCAAAAATTATTAGAAAATTTCTATTGCAAATAGACTAATTTTTTTCCATTCAAACTTTTCTTATTTTGCTTATTAATGATACTATATTGCCATACTTAATAATACTTTTACCGTTTATCATAAAAAAATCGTTCATTGAACCTCTGCCTATGATTTTTAGTTTTGTTTAGATACAAAACAGTTTTATAAATGAATAAGATAGTTATCATTCCCATTGTTACCATCGTTTTTTTATTGATGGACTGGTACGTTTGGCAAGCCGTAAAAGTTTCCACTCAAAATATTGCTCAAACTTCTCAGAACATTGTCAAGTATATTTTTTGGGGAATCACTGCATTGACTATTACAGGAATGTGGTTATATAATTTTACAAATCCTGATTGGATGGGAAAAACTATGCGTACCGTTATTATGGTAGGTATTTTTATCAATTACATTTCTAAGATATTCGTTATTTTATTTCTTCTAATTGATGATTTAGGGCGTCTGGTTAGATGGATTGCCTCTAAGTTTTCGGGTACATCTTCGCAAGGGATTAATAGTAATAACCCCATAGGTGGAAATGGTATTACTCGGTCAGAATTTTTGATGAAAACTGCCGTTATTGCGGGTACTGTGCCTGCCCTTGCCTTTACATGGGGAATAATTTCAGGGGCTCATGATTATCGAATTCGCAGAGTAAAATTAGCATTGAAGAACCTGCCAAAACAATTTGAAGGTATGACAATTGCTCAAATTTCAGATATTCATTCGGGTTCATTTTTCAATAAGGTAGCAGTGAAAGGGGGGATAGAAATGTTGATGAAAGAAAAGCCTGATATGGTTTTTTTTACGGGTGATTTAGTAAATAATTTAGCCAAAGAAGTACAAGATTATATTGATATTTTTAATAAAGTAAAAGCTCCTTTAGGTGTATTTAGTACACTGGGCAACCACGATTATGCTGATTATGTCAATTGGGAAGGCAATGCCCAAGCTAAACGTCAGAATCTAAAAGATTTAATGCATGCCCATAAGGTTTTGGGATATGATTTATTGGTGGATGAAAATCGTTTTATTGAACAAGGTGGTGAGAAATTAGCCATTATTGGCGTACAAAATATCAGCGGGCAAGGGCGTTTTCATAGTTATGGTAACTTAGAAAAAGCCTATAAGGGTACAGAAGAAGCACCCGTAAAATTATTGCTCTCACACGACCCTACACATTGGGACAAGGAGGTAAATACCAAATACAAAGATATTGATGTAATGTTTTCTGGACATACGCACGGCACGCAATTTGGTATAAATATTGGTGATTATACATGGTCGCCCGCTCAATACGCTTATAAACAGTGGGCAGGATTGTATGAAAAAGAGGACCAAAAACTGTATGTAAATCGTGGATATGGCTATATTGGCTATCCAGGTAGAGTAGGAATGCCACCTGAAATTACGGTTTTTGAATTGGTGAAGGGGTAAAATACCTAAAATCCAAAGGATTAGAAAATATAAATTCATACCCAGTCCGCAAAATTAGCTTTTGCGGACTGATTATTTTATAGGGGATTAGCTCGGTAGGTTCTTCAAAATTGGGCTTTTCAAAACCTAAATCGGCACAATTTTTTAAGTAAACTTCCTCACGCATAGGATGTTCGGGAGAGACTACATTGAGGGTTTCATTCCAAAAACCTTTCTCTAAAATCATCGTAATTATTTGAATTACATCCTCTTGATGTACGTAATTTACGGGCGTTTGTCCTGTAGTGATGGTTTTACCTGTGAAATATTTGGTAGGAATTCTTTCACAACCCATCAAACCACCACAACGCAAAATAGTAACGTTATGAAGGAGTGATTTCAGCAAATTCTCTACTCTTATTAAAGCATGATTTTCAATGACTTGATCATCCTCAGTCATCTCTCGATTCAGCTCTGGATAAACGGAGGTAGAAGATGTGTAGATAATGGATTTGATGGGGGAATTAGCTAAATATTCAATCAGTGATTGTATTTGCTGAACATGAAAATCTTCTCCATACTTACCTGCTCGTGGAGGAATACATAAGATAAGTATTTCAGAATCAAAGAATTGTGAAATTTTATTATCTGCCTGCATTTCAATTTGAGGTGAAAATTTTAATAGAAATGCCTCTATTCCTACATTTGAAAGCAAAGGAATTCTCTTTTCAGAAGTAGTAGAACCTTTAACAGCATGACCTTTTTCCACTAAGAATTTTCCTAATGGTAGTCCTAACCAACCACAACCTAAAATACTGATTTTCATTTTACAAATAAAATTTCTTCCAATGAATATACTCTTCTACACTTTCAGGAACCATGTAGTGGATGGACTTTCCATTTTTGAGACAATCTCTAATAAAAGTCGCTGAAATATCTAAGGAGGGGGCATTTATCAATTTCACATTCGGATGATTTTCCAAATCACTTTTCACTGAATTAGGTCTTGGATAAATGTATAAACCAAAGTATTTCAATATTTTGTCATGATTTTTCCAATTGGGAAATTGAGCTAAATTATCTCCGCCAATTATCAATTTAAAATCGTGCTGAGGATGTTTTTCTTGTAAACGAATGAGCGTATCAATCGTAAAAGAAGGCTTAGGCATTGAAAATTCAATGTCGGTTGCCTTAAACTTGGCATTATCAGCTATGGCTTTTTCTACCATCGCCAAACGGTCAAATTCATGCAAGAGGGAATTATTTTTCTTGAAAGGATTTTGTGGAGATACCACAAACCAAACTTGGTCTAAGTCGGTGGTAGTTGCCATGACGTTCGCCACAATCAAATGCCCCACATGAATAGGGTTGAAAGACCCAAAGAATAAACCGATTTTCATGGTCAATTATCAGTTATCAGTTATCAGTCGGACGGCGAACCGTTATCAGTTATCAGAAAATTAAAGTGCGTGTTTTTACTGATAACTGTTTACTGATTACTTTTTACTATTTTGTGAATTCATCAAATAGAATTTGTGCTTTTCTGAATGCTTCTGTAAGGTCGTCGTTTAGAAGAACTATGTCAAACTGGTCTTGAAAAGACATTTCAAAATTCATCTTAAAAACCCTTTTTGAAATAGAATCTTCCGAATCTGTACCTCTTTCACGAAGGCGTTTTTCTAATTCTGCCACACTGGGTACTTTTACAAAGATTGACAGGGCTCTTTCTTTATAATATTCCTTCAGTTTTACGCCTCCACGTACATCCACGTCGAAAATTACGTGTTTGCCCGATGCCCAAAGTCTTTCAATTTCGGATTTTAAGGTGCCATAATATGCCCCTGGGTAAACTTCTTCCCATTCTACAAACTCATGATTATCTATTTTGGCTTTAAATTCTTCGGGAGTCATGAAGTAATAATCTTGACCATTTTTTTCATTCCGCCCACGTTT
>JANPIG010000772.1:0-3415 GCA_031424875.1 Cytophagales bacterium | reverse complement strand
TGCACCGATACCCACTCGTGTTTGCCGTGAAAAGCGTGTTCACCCGCAAAGATATTGGGACAGGGCAAACCCATAAATGATAACCTCGAACCGTCTGTGCCACCTCTAATACTTCTTCGATTTGGTTCTAAGCCACTTCTTCGGATTGCCTCCAATGCGTATTCACTCACGTGCGGAACTTTGTCCAAAACCTCTTTCATATTTCGGTATTGTTCATGGACTTCAAACGTAGTTTTTGAATGGGGATAATTCCGTAAAACATTATTCATGATCTCACGCAAAACTAATTCATGAGCTTGAAGTTTTTCTACGGTAAAATCTCTGATAATAAATTCCAAGGTTGCCATTTCAACCATTCCAGAAATGTTAGTTGGGTGAATAAATCCTTCCATTCCTTCGGTAGATTCGGGCGAGAGGATGTTTTTAGGCAATTTTGACACAATCTCCGAAGCTATTTTTAAGGCACTTTCCATTCTCCCTTTCGCAAATCCTGGGTGTTGGCTCACGCCAGTAATAGTGATTTTTACGGCATCTGCCGAGAAGGTTTCATCTTCTAAAGAACCCACGGTTTCGCCATCAATTGTGTAACCAAAATCTGCCCCTAATTTCTGTAAATCAACGGCTTTTGTACCTCTGCCTATTTCTTCATCGGGGGTGAAAAGTATTCTGATTTTCCCATGTTTGAGGTCTGGATTATTAACTAAATGATAAATTGCATCCATAATTTCAGCAACTCCCGCCTTATTATCTGCTCCCAAAAGCGTTGTTCCGCTGGCGGTTATGATGTCATTACCAATTTGATGCGCTAAATCTTCATGTTCCGACAACTTAATAACTTGAGTGTTATCATCTGGTAAAACTAAATCTTGACCTTGATAATTCTCATGAATAATTGGTTTCACGCCCTCGCCCGTGCAATCTGGTGAAGTGTCCACGTGTGAACAAAAGCAAATCGTTGGTACATTTTTCGTAGAATTACTCGGAATGGTGGCATATACGTAGCCAAACTCATCTAAATGAGCATCGGCAATACCCATTTCTAATAATTCATCCACTAAAATTCTACTCAAATTCATCTGTTTTTGAGTGGAAGGTTGAGTATCAGAATAAGGATCTGATTGTGTATCAATTTGAACGTATTTTAAGAAACGTTCTTTGGCTGTGTTTTTATAGTTTTTTAGCATTTTCTATTCTAATTAATTTCTAATCAATAAATCATCCACTTTTATTAACAAAGGTAACAATCCTTTAAAAATTCGTGTTTATCTTGCAATAACATTTACAGAAATAAGATTGTTTTGTTCTTAATATATAAGGTTTCTAATTTCTAAATTAAATTTCCCAAGAAAAATTAAATGAGTAATTCAAAACTCTTTTTTTCTTTTATCTTCGTATCAACAAAATAAAATCATATCTTTAAAAGATAAAGCCAAATAATATATAGGTTATGTCAGAATTTGCAGAATTATCGTTAGGTGACAAAAAGTATCAATTTCCAGTAATTACTGGAAGTGAAGATGAAAAAGCAATTGATATTGCCAAGCTCCGTGATGAGACTGGTCATATCACCATTGACTCTGGTTATAAAAACACTGGGGCAACCAAAAGTGCCATTACGTTTTTGGATGGCGAGTTAGGAATTCTTCGTTACAGAGGATATTCAATTGAAGAATTAGCCGAGAAATCAACTTTTCTGGAAGTTGCTTATCTTTTGATTTATGGCGAATTGCCAACGGCTGAGCAATATGCGTCTTTTGAAAACGAAATTAGAATGCACACTATCGTTAATGAAGATATGCGTAAGATTTTTGAAGGCTTTCCTGTCAATGCTCACCCAATGGGCGTTTTGTCAGCTATGGTTTGTGCTATGTCAGCTTTCTACACAGGTGAAAAAGGTGGTTCTGACGAATTGAACATCATTCGTTTGATGTCAAAAATGCCTTCTATGGCTACTTGGTCTTACAAAAAATCACAAGGACATCCAGTCAATTATCCAAACAATTCATTAGACTATTGCTCAAATTTTTTGAATATGATGTTTGCTTTGCCTGTTGCACCTTATCAAGTAAATCCTGTGGTATCAGCGGCACTGAACAAATTATTAATTCTCCATGCCGACCACGAACAAAACTGTTCAACTTCAACGGTTCGTTTGGTAGGTTCTTCACACGCAAGCTTATACGCTTCAATTTCAGCAGGTATAAATGCCCTTTCTGGACCACTGCACGGTGGAGCAAACCAAGAGGTAATTGAAATGTTGGAGGAAATCAAAGCTGATGGTGGAGATACCAGCAAGTATATTGCGATGGCGAAAGATAAAAATTCAGGTTTCAGATTGATGGGCTTTGGACACCGAGTTTATAAAAACTTCGATCCAAGAGCCAGAATCATCAAAAAAGCTGCTGATGATGTATTGGCAGCTTTAGGAATAAATGACCCAGTTTTGAAAATTGCTGCCGAGTTAGAAGCTGCCGCATTGAGCGATGAGTATTTTGTACAACGCAAATTATATCCAAACGTGGACTTCTATTCGGGAATCATTTACCGTGCTTTGGGCATTCCAACAGATATGTTCACGGTGATGTTTGCTATTGGTCGTTTGCCAGGTTGGATAGCTCAGTGGAAGGAAATGAAAGCTAATAAAGAGCCAATCGGTCGCCCACGTCAGGTATATGTAGGAGCAACTGAGCGTATGTATGTAGAGATGAGCGAAAGAGCATAATATGGGCAACTGTGATTTGTCTGTGATAAAAATAGAGAGGTTGCCGCAGAAAGGCAACCTCTTTTTATTTGTAATCGATTTTTTGAAATTGTACAAATTCCTTATCTTTTGTAAACTTATTCTCTTTGTGTATCTTTACATTTAAGTTTGTTAGATTATCAGTTATCAAATCTGTTTACTATACACTGATAACTGAACCAATTCCTTGCCATAAAACACTTTCCGACTTTATGAATGCAGCCAAACCATTATTACTACTTACTTTATTATTGTTAGTCTTTGTGAAAGCACAAGCTCAGGTGGGGGAGAAGTTTTATGGGAGAGCATCTTATTACGCAGACAAATTTCATGGCAGGACCACATCCAGTGGAGAAGTCTATGATCGAGCCGAATACACGGCAGCCCATCGAGATTTACCTTTCAATACCATCGTTGAGATAATCAATACTACCAACAATCGTACGGCAGTAGTCAAAATCAACGACCGAGGCCCTTTTGCTTACAACAGAATGATTGACCTTTCATTTGTAGCAGCGAAGGATTTGGAACTTTTGGGTCCAGGCGAAGCAGAGGTACAGATGAGAATTTTGTCTATGGATAAGTCAGAATACACTATTCCAACATTTTATGCAGGAGCAAAGGGTGAATTTAATCGTGAATTTAATCAATATGAATCAGTAAATATTTTGGGTA
>JANPIG010000771.1:0-3280 GCA_031424875.1 Cytophagales bacterium | reverse complement strand
AAAAATTATTGGATAAAGTTGATAATCTTATCATTGGTGGCGGCATGACTTATACTTTCACGTTGGCAGAAGGTGGTAAAATTGGAAAGTCAATTTCTGAGCCTGACAAAGTTGAATTGGCGAAAGAAATTTTGATAAAAGCGAAAGAAAAAGGCGTAAAAATTTATATGCCAGTTGATAATTTATGTGCTGATAATTTTTCGAATGATGCCAACCGTCAGGTAGTGGCAACGGGCGAAATTCCAGACGGTTGGGAAGGTTTAGACATCGGTCCAGAATCAGTAAAATTATTTAAAACCGTTATAGAATCTTCAAAAACAGTGCTTTGGAATGGCCCAATGGGCGTTTTCGAATTTCCAAACTTTGCGAATGGAACAAACGCTATTGCTGATGCAGTAGTGACAGCTACGGAAGAAAATGGTGCATTCTCTTTAATCGGTGGAGGAGATTCTGCCTCAGCGGTGAACAATGCGGGTTACGGCGACCGTGTGTCTTATGTATCAACGGGCGGAGGTGCTTTGTTGGAATATATGGAAGGGAAAGTATTGCCTGGGGTTGCGGCTTTGATGTAGTTATTAGAAATTGGTTATTAGTTATTGGATTCTAAATCCTTAACCGATAACCAATTTTTATAACACTTTGAGTTTGTTGATGAGCTTTTCAGTCCCGTCAAGTCCAAACAATAATTCATCACTATTGAAACCAAGCCACGAAATATATTTCAAAATAAGTTGATACATTTCTTCGGCATAGGTTGTATTGATGTGATTAGACGAAAAACAAATTGGCTCTTGATGAGCGATTCTATTACGAAAATCTCTAATTTTTAACAATTCAGCATGAATATCTTTGGGTAAAGTACCTTTTGGGCGGTTTGTGAAAATCTGGTGTAAAGTTCGTCCAGCTATTCTGTGAGGCAGTGCATTAAATAAATATACCCAAAAACCAAAACTTAAAGATGATACTAAACGGTCGTGAGAATAATGTTTACCCAAGTGCTGAATAGCTCGGTTAATTTGTTTTTTTGTTTCAAAATTACTTGCTTTAAACACTGAATTCGAGAATATTCCATTCATATTTGCTTCTCGCAAAAGCCAATCTGGCGATTGAAATTGTAGTTGATAATGCTTGTCTATCGCATTTCGTAGTAAAATTTCAAAAATACTTATCACTCCATAAAATTCTTTTGACAATTTTAAATTGTAGCGATAGGCAGTTAGAGCTTTGTTCTTTTTTCCGTGCTATGCTCGCAGGTAACGGTTTAGTCTTGGATATGAAAAGGCATTTTCGTAATCAGAAAATTTCATTTGTTTTATGTTAAAATAGTGGTAAATTTGTAACGAAATCCCCATTAGTCCCTCGCCCATTGGGCATACTCTTGGGTAAAGCATGAGGAGTAGCCAACGCTACTCCTTTTTTTATTTCTCCTTACTGATTCACCTTCACACCAGAATTTACCCCTTGCTTCAATCCTCCTCTCAAATCTAATTTTTTGGTTTCTCCTTGATAGCCATTTGGTAAGGTTACGGTATGTCCATTTTCGATGATGGCATCGTAGGCGGCGGTTGGTATTTGTCCGCACGTCCATGTGGTGGCGGTGTTCCAATTGCCTGAATTGATGCTGATGGTTTTGTCGGTTGGGCAAGGTAAAAGATTTACATTAACTAAACCTTTATTAAAGCAACTGTTGAATAATTTTGCAGTAACTTCATATATGCCATTGTTAATCGTTGAACCGTTATTTATTAAGGGATTTTGAAGAGTAGAAGAAAAGTTATCTGGTCCAGTCCACTTGTAACTTACGGAGCTATTATTTATCCCTTTGTTTGAAATTGCGGATAATGATATTATATTGTTTTGGTAAGCTGGAAAATTTAGCTTTGCAAGCACCGTAATATTGTATTGCCCAAGCATAAATGATGGAAATGTAGTTTTAGTTCCACAACCTCCTGTGACTTTTACTAAATAATTACCTTGATCCGTTTCTTGAAAATTTGATATTGTAATACTACTTGAATTTGAATTTGGTATAACTACTCCATCTTTAATCCATTGGTATGTGAGTGTGCCTTGCCCAGTAGCATTTTGGGCACTAAGTGTCTGACTTCCTCCGTAACATATCTCTGCAAAACCTGGCGTAACTCCTTGAACTGTTGTACTCAAGGGACAATTTTGTGTAGTAATAGTAGCTGACCCCAACGTATTTCCAACGCCACAAGCATTAACTACTGCTTCTGGTGTATAAGTTTGAGTAGTCGAATTAGCAGTGTAAAAACCACTAAAAAGAGGATTTGACTCTGGATAATCAAATCCGTTAACTCTCAGAATTATTGGAACAACACCTTGAAAATTATATCTGATGATATATGCTTGATTTGGGATCGTTGTTACGTCATTACCTAAAAAATCAACAAATAGATTGTTGCTTATTAAAACTTTATAAGCATTTGACTGAGCAGCACAAAATTCATTTCCCTGATAACGATAAGAATAATATCCAGACTCTCTTGCCATTAATATCTTTCCATTTTGACCAGCGAGAGGAACTCCATTCTTGTACCAACTTAAAGCACCGTTATCATTATATCGGTACGCCTCCAACTTAACAACATTATTTTCACAGGTACTTCCGTTTAGTACAGTAATATCAGGTTTATTTATGAGAGGTTGGTCAAGGTTAAGATTATCTACTGTTATAACTATGTTTGTTGTCCCAACGCAAGTACCTTTTGAAACCGTTACTTTATAATTTCCTGTTTGACTAACAATAAGACTATCTGTGTTTTGCCCAACAATTGGTATGTCATTTTTACTCCACAAAATATTATATGCTTTGCCAATATTTCGCAGTCGTAAGGTTGTGGATCTGCCCTCACAAATTCTAAATTCTCTAATTTGGATAAATGGTTTTGCATCATTCCCAAATATGAGGGTCTTTGTAGTTGAATTAAAAACACATGTATTTTGTGTGACTTCTACACTATATATTCCAGATTCTCGAGCATCGTACTGATAGCTATCTGGTGCATCAGAGATAGGAACATTATTTTTCTTCCATTGATAATGTACATCATTTCCTCGAGGTAAATAAAGTCTTATAGAATCTCCCATACAAGTCTCAGTCTCGGGATTAAATGAATTCAAAAAATATCTATTGTAATTAGAAGGATTAATAGTAATTCCAGAGGATGTTGCCGTGCAAGTTCCTTCTGTAAGTGTAAGGCTATACAATCCTACGGAATTAGCGTTGAATACTCTTGATGTTGCTCCTGAAATATTA
>JANPIG010000770.1:0-1116 GCA_031424875.1 Cytophagales bacterium | reverse complement strand
CGCACCACATCCGAAATCAGAAATCAGAATCACTCATTTTTACTCACTAAATGATTTTCATATAACACTAAACAGGGAATATTTCGCATGGCTACTTCACCGTGCAAACCCAATGTTCTAAGCTTATTTTCTACGGAATCTGGATAATTTTGAAACCAGTCTAAATCCAAAAGAGTAGTATCAGGCAAACCAGTTTCATTCACAACGGGCAGATTATTCACCAATTGCGGATTGCTTTCCATATAATTCATTAAGTCTTTGATTGTCAGGCCTTTCTGTATAATTCCTGTACTATCCACGCTGTTTGTAGCTCCTTGTAAATCAGATTTTAGCAAAGTAAAAACCTTTTTATTTCTTACTTCCATCTTGGATTTTAAGGGAAATAATCCCTCCAATTGTTGAATAGCAACGTCTTGGACAGACTTGCCAATAAAATCTGGAATACTCAAATCTAAGCAATAAGAATTATGATTTTCGAAGGAGTATTTAGTCAAATCATTTACGTCCAATATTACTCTACTGGTCTTTTGGTCGTAGAGAATTTGGTAAATTAAAGACAATGGACAATTGACAAATTTGTATTCTGAATTTGATTCTTTCACAAATTCTGTAGCATATCCTTCTTTATAATTAGAAAATTCAATCTTATATGTTTGATTTTTAGGCTTGTTTACGATGATAGGCTGGTCGTAATTTTGCAGTGTATTTGTGGGGGATGTATAGGAAGCTTCCTGATACTCATGTTTCATCGTGAAAGTTACGGGTTCACGATTAATTAATTTGCCGATAATATCTTGGTCAATTTCATCGGGGGAGGTAAATGCTAATACTACACCATCTTGGTCAATCACCACCGTGTGTGGGATGAAATGATGATAGAACATATCGTTCAATTTTCGACCCCAATCCATGGCAAAACTGACATTTTTATAACCTCTTTTCTGAATAAAAGCATCTACTTTATCACGATTTTCTTCTGAGATTTCTATGACTTTTATGGCATCGCCAAATTGAAATTGGAGCTTTTCAAAATGCTTAATGTAAGGAATGCAAGGGGCACAATAAGTAGCCCAGAATTCCAGAATAACCACTTTTCCACGAAGTTCACTAAGAGCA
>JANPIG010000769.1:0-2944 GCA_031424875.1 Cytophagales bacterium | reverse complement strand
AAAAGACGATAAATTTTATCAAGAATTTCCGAAGGAGGCACACGTGCAGAATTTAAGTATTGTTGCCACAAATTCTGATGAAATGTCCCAACAAGGTGGCTGGACAGAATTTAACGAGTACGTCCAAATAAATTATGAACGTACTATGAAATCTTGTAAAGTTTCAGAAAAAACGAACATTACATTCAAAGGCAAAAAATGTTGGTTTTGGGAAACCATAAGACCTAAAAATGGAATTGACTACAAACAAAATACTTACAGTTTTGAATTGGAGAAATACTACATAACTATTATTTCAACACAATCTATTAGTCTGGAAGCCAACGACATTGAAAGAATTATAAAAAGTATTGAACTGAAAATGTAAACTAATTTGATTTACATTTTACAAGTTTTAGTTTTTCGCTCGTGGACAGTTTTTTTTGCAATTTCGGACGACTTTTAACTTGTAGTTTTTCGCTTGTGGACACATCATCGGACGAAGAAATGCCTGCCACCAACATGGGTTTGTGGCAAGTGGGGGCTGACGAAAGTTATTGAACATTAGGAACTTTATTGTACTTTTGTTTCGGCGGACGAAAACCAATTGGACATTTGTAAGTAATTGAACATCAGTAATTTACATCGGCGGACGTTTCAGCAGACGAGTTTCAAAGCCCCCACCTGACCACAAGCCCTGTTCGTTGGTGGCAATTTTATAAGGACACCCGAACACTAATCTAACAAGCAAAATGATATCAGAAAGTAGAATTAAAGAAATATTTGATGACAAAGTAATAAGTCCATTATCAGAAATTCTGTCGCAATATGGCTTTACATATTTGACATCAAAAAATCATTTTTTACGCAAACAAAAAGAGTTTAATCAAATAATTAGAGTAACACATCAACACCCTGAAATAAGTTATGATGAAGACAATGAACAATTATATTTCAACTTTAACATTCAGGCGGTAATTGAAATACCAAAATTCAAAAAATGGTGCGATGAAATACGAGGTATGACGGTTAACTTTTCTCACGATGCCGAAATTATAAACAGCCAAATAGAACTTTCATTCGATGATTTTGATGAAAATAGTTTCTACACACCCTCTGCGTCAAGACAGTTCAAGCGAATGGTTTCCACATCGTTAAGTAATGCTTTTGACAAAGGTAATATTGTACCACAGGAGACTTTCATTCAGTCAAAATTAGAAAAAATAATTTTGGATTTAGAGGAGAATTCAGATATTCTGAAAATGTTTGAGAACAGATTTCATCCATTAAGCCATCAACATTCCTATCTACTATTTTATGGAGGATATACAGAAATGGCTAACAAGCAGATGGAGGTTCTTTTTCAATATTTCGTAGAGGAAATTGAGAAAAACTTAGAGGTTTCCAAGTTAGAGGCACAAAAGCAAATTACAGAATTAGACAGATTTATTAAGTCTGCCAACAAGTTAACTGCAAAACAGTACATCAATCCATTTAAAGAAAAAGTTAAGATTTTATCAAATAAAAACGAACAATTAGAATTCGGTTCAGAAATTCAGTTTTCAGAATATTTAAGGCTTGATATTTCGCATTTTGATATTGATTCATTTTATATCAATTCAAAAGGTTTTATTTTAATCCTCTTAAAAAGTGGAACTATTTTTAAGCTCGACCAATATGGAAAAACAGTTTTAGAATATGAGTTACAAATAAAGGTTTCACCACAGGACTTTTACTCTGAGAAGAGAAGCGGTATAATTGAAGAAACTAATGAATTTTATGTGTATAATTTTATAATTACAGACGATAATGAAGTAATAGAATTAGAATTACCAATTGGGTATGACAAAAAAAAGAAAATAAAACGCTCTACTTTATATGATTTTGCTTATTGGAAAAAGGAAAATAAATATCTAATTCTTTGTGATAATAATTTTCTGATTTATAGTAAAAATGGACTTTTAGACAATTCTGTAAGTGTTGAACTCTCAAACAAAAGTCAAATCATTGAGGGAAAAGGATGGATTATCACTCAAAGAGATGAAAAAGAAAATTTACTACTGGACTTTCAAGGACAAATTATAGATACTTACGAATTTAATAAAGGAAACCGTAAATTTGAAATTTCTGATTCAAACGATTACTTAGTATGTTTTGGATATTCTACAAAATCGCAATTTTATAACCTTACTCAAAAATCAAAAAGTACGATTTGGGCTCATCCGACTTTTGTGAAAGATTATAAAGAAATAATGTATTCTAACATTGAACATAATTTCGATTTAGAGAAAGTTGAGTTTTCACCTGATAATCAATATTTGGTAGGTGGGGGTAATCATGGGAAATATGTAGCTTGGACTTTGCCAAAATTGCAGAGGATAGAACTTATTCCCCAGTTAAAGTATTTGGAATTTCTTTCACCACATATCGTTGAAAGTTGGGGATGGAATCAAACTGAACCCACAATTTCGACAACTAAACCTGAGTTATTTACATTAGAAGGTCAAAAATTTCTGATGAACAGATGGAATAACATGATTACTGGAATATTTTTTTTAGATAATGGTAATATATTTATTACTGAACACGCCAATTCAAACTTTGCCCTCACATGGGACAGAGATTTCAATAATCTTTTTTTTCAAAAAATTCAAGGGCGGATAAAATTACATAATGATACCTATTTGACACAACGGAGTACATCAGAATTAATCGTCTTTGAGAGGAAATAAAAACTGCCACCAACATAGTATTGGCAAGATTGGGGGCGGACGGAAGTAATTGAACTTTTTTAATTCTATTTAGCATCAGTTTTCGGCGGACGGAAACTGACCAACATTTGTAAGTAACTCAAAATCAGTAATTTAAACGAGCGAAAGTTTCGGGCGAGACGTTTTTCAAAAGCCCCCAACCTCGCCAATACTTTTGCGTTGAAGTGTTTTTTTACGGTAGCCACCAACGAAAA
>JANPIG010000768.1:0-2597 GCA_031424875.1 Cytophagales bacterium | reverse complement strand
GATAAAATCTATCTTGATATTCAGGTGAATCTTTAGGCAACTCATTACTGCCACTCACAATGTACAAATCAAGGTCATTATCACGGTCGGCATCAAAGAGCAATACGCCCATGTCTTCGGCAAATTTTAAAGAATCTTTTTCACCCAAAATCAAGTCTGATTTCGTGAATTTACCTTCCTTATTTTGTATTAAAAACATACCTTTATGACGAACGGCTCCACCCATAAAAACATCTTCCAACCCATCCCCATTTACATCACCAACCGCCACGGCTGGGCCAAATTGTGAAAGTTTATGAGGTAATAGTTTTTGAATATTAAAATCAATCATATCCTCCTCTTGGTGGGTATATCCAATTGATAATGAATCTGTTATGTCTTTAAAAACAGAGAATTGGGGATTGGGAGATTGAGGGATTTGAGGACTTGTTGCCAGTCTTTCATCTACAGTAAGAAGTTGATTACTGGCTACATTTTCATAAACTTTGGTTTTGCCACTTGTCCATGTAACGGTTAATTTATCAATTTTATTGATTTTGCCTAAGCCAAAATGAGCCACATTTTCAATAGTTGAAAGGTAGCCACGATAGGGAGTATTTTCATAAAATTGGGTATCGCCATTGTTGTAAGTAATTTCGACCATTGCCCCAATCCCGTTGATATTATTTTGCAAACCGTTGAATTTTATCCGTAAATAATTACTCTCTTGAGGCTTCAATTGCATAGCATTATTGCGATAAACCGAAGCTGAATCATTAATATTATTGACGATATAGTCCAAATCGCCATCATTGTCTAAATCAGCATAGGCGGCTCCGTTTGAGAAACTGGGCGTGTCCATACCCCAAGCTTTGGTTACATTCTCAAATTGAGGCAATGAACCGTCTTTCCCTGTCTGATTTTTAAAGGCATAATTGGCAATTTTCACCGAAGGAACGCTTTGTAAAATAGTCATCGGATCCATGTAACTATTCATCGAAGAGCGATACGCCATGAAATCTTGGTCGGTAATATCATGCGGAAAACCGTTAGTAATGATAATGTCTCTGAAACCGTCATTGTCAAAATCGGTAACCATAGGAGTCCAACTCCAGTCTGTCTCTGCAATACCCGAAAGTAGTCCCATTTCACTGAAAACGGGTTTTCCAGTTTTCGGATTCATGCCTTGATTAACTTGAAGCGTATTGCGTGGGTACTGATAAGTATAGTGATATTGTTCATTATTCTGATAAACCAAATAATTATTTGCCATCGTCATCATCTTCTTGCGGTAATTATCGGCAGGCATCATATCCACCGCAAAGATATCTACCAGCCCATCGTTGTTCAAATCCTCCACTTCATTGCCCATTGCCGAGTGTGAAGTATGTTTGAAATAATCAGCGGCTTGGTCGGTATAAGTTCCGTTCTTATTGTTGATATACAGCAAATCATTAGTCAGGAAATCATTGGTAACATAAATATCTTTCCACCCATCCCGATTGATGTCTGTAATATTTACACCCAAACCATATCCATCCACTAAGATACCTGCTTCTTTGGAGACGTTGGTGAAAGTTTTACCATCATTCCGATACAACCTATCCGTGCGTTTAGAAGAACCATCCACAATTTTATCATGATATTTATTGGGGAAACGGCTGTCGTCCATTTCATTAACCACTAAAAAAAGGTCTAAATCACCGTCATTATCGTAGTCGAGAAAGGCAGCATTAGTAGTATGTGTCGTGTCAGCAATGCCGTACTCCTGAGCCATTTCTTTAAAAGTTGGAACGCCATCTTTTCCTACGCCCTGATTCACATAGAGCATATTTGCCCGTAAAGCCGCCGTTTTTTTGACGGTGGCGCAGACATAAATATCCAATAATTTATCGTTGTTGATGTCCACCAAAGCCACGCCCGAACACCAACGACCTTCGCCCGTAGCTTTGCTCTTTTGCGTTACATCCTCAAATCGAAAATCTCCTTTATTGAGGTATAATTTATTAGCTACTTGATTACCCGTAAAATAAGCATCCACTAAATTATCGTTATTAAAATCGCCCAAGGCTACTCCTCCCCCATTGTTGATATATTCAAAATTGAGAATATTCATGGTATCCATTTCCGTAATATGATTGGAAAAAGTGATGCCCGTTTCTTCAGCAGGGAGTTTAGTAAAAAGAGTATCTTCACTACACGAAAGCAAAAATGTAGTACAAAGTATTGTTATTATTAAAGTGGATAGTTTATGAGTCATTTCACGTGTCAATTCTAAGAATGATTATATTTTTTGTTTTGGAAGGTATAAAATTAACATCATTTTAGGTGAAATTTTAGTTTGCAGAGAGATTATTTCCATAAAAAAAGAGATGACAAATAAATGTCACCTCTTTTTGAAATTTACGAATTGAAATGTTACTTGTAAGCA
Source organism: Cytophagales bacterium (assembly GCA_031424875.1). Classification (GTDB taxonomy): domain Bacteria; phylum Bacteroidota; class Bacteroidia; order Cytophagales; family Spirosomataceae; genus Arcicella. Next base: position 187 of record JANPIG010000768.1, on the reverse strand, counting down.
GGGTCTTGCGTAAGTGTTGGTACACCTGCCTTATCCGAACGGTCAATTGCTTCTTGTGGAATTGGATAGAACTCATGCTTTCCTTTTACAAAAGTTGAGCCTTTCAAATACACACGCTTATTTCCTTCAGTAGCTACATATTTATTTAAAACGTCTGCTGCAATACCCCAACGAATTAAGTCAAAGA
>JANPIG010000767.1:0-4388 GCA_031424875.1 Cytophagales bacterium | reverse complement strand
GCTGTTTTCTTGATTCTTTTAATACAACCACTTTTTAATGAATTAATTCAGAAAAATCTTTCGCTTCAAACCTTAGCTTCTTCTTGGATGTGGGCAATTGGCTTGGGCTTATTATTGTTCGGTTCGTTGGCTTCGGGTGCTTACACTGCCTTCACTTTGGCAAATTTTAAACCTATCGAAACCTTGAAAGGAAAAGTAAGCAAATCAACAAAGGGAATTCTTTTACGAAAATCCTTAGTAGTTTCTCAATTCAGTATTTCAATCGTTTTGATTATCGCTACTGGCTTGATTTACAGTCAGTTGAAATATATGCAATCACAAAATTTAGGGATGAATATCAATCAATTAGTAGTTATCAAGGGACCAGAAATTGGGAAAGATAGTACCTACAAAGGACGTAAAACTGCCTTTTTGAATGAAATTGTTCAGCAAAATTTTGTGAAAGATTATTGTTTAAGTGGTAGTATTCCAGGGAATTTCTACAGCTTTTCTACGGCTGGTTTTACTTCGCCAAAATCCAAAGCAGGAGATGAACGCAAAGCCTATTCAACCGTAATAATCGGTAGCAGATTTCTATCCACTTATGATATTAAATTAGTGGCTGGACGAAATTTTACTGCTCCCGAGTGTGAAGTTGAGTGGAATGACAATAGCAAGATTTTGATTAATGAAAAATCATTGGCATCCTTGGGTTTTTCATCAGCAACGGAAGCTGTGAATGCCAAAATAAAATGGGATGAACGTTACCTCGAAATCCTCGGCGTGGTGAAAGATTATCACCATACAGGCTTACAAAAAACCATTGACCCGATTTTATTTTTCCCACAAAATAATTCAGCCTATTTCACGATAAGGCTCTCGGGTGATAACGTACAAGACAATATTGCACAACTTGATAAGATTTATAAGACCTATTTCTCGGGCAATCCTTTTGAATATTTCTTTGCCGATGAAAATTATAACAAGCAATATATGAGTGAACAGCAGTACAGTTCATTGTTTACAACGGCATCAATTTGGGCAATTTTCATCGCCTGCATGGGCTTGTTTGGATTGGCTACATTCACGGTAGAATCTCGCACCAAAGAAATAGGAATTCGTAAAGTCTTGGGGGCTTCGGTGATGAATATTACAACATTATTGTCAAAAGATTTTTTGATTTTGGTTATCATTTCTATCCTAATTGCCAGCCCCATTGCCTATTATTTCATGCACCAATGGCTACAAGATTTTGCGTATAGAATTGATATTTCGTGGTGGATGTTTGCGTTGGCGGGAGTTTTATCACTCGCAATTGCCTTATTAACAGTGGGTTACCAAGCAATAAGAGCAGCAATGGCTAATCCTGTTAAGAGTTTGCGAACGGAATGATATTAACTTTTAAAAATAGTTTTTAAATCAAGTTCAATTCCATTAATTGGGTCAGTGAATATTCCATCAGTAAAATATTTAACGGGTTGTTCTGGAATAAATAACTGAATAGCTTTTACAGAAGGAATAACTAACCACACCGATTGAACACCAGAATGGAAGTAATTATCATAAATCTTGTCCGTCAGATCATTGTAGGCTTGTTTAGGAGATAATATTTCGATGGCTGTGATGGGAGGTTCTTTTAGACGAACAATATCATGCACCCAGTCAACAGGCATTTTTTTGCAAATCGAAATGTCTGGTTTGGCTCTATCAACCAATAAGTCAAATTCAAGCTCAGGAAGAATGTCATATTGCTCATCATATTTTATTAATTGCATACTGATACGATAAGTTAATCTTGAATGATTCAGTGACATGATATCCTCGGTTTGATATTCTTCTATTTCTATAACGTTTTCCATAAGACACGATTTATTTTTTTCAAATATAACAACAATATGCTACAACTCAAAAACATTTTCCGCTGGTACAATTCGGGTGCCAATCGCACTTTTGTCTTGCGTGATGTCAGTCTTGATATTCAAAAAGGCGAGTTTATTTCCATCATGGGACCATCAGGTTCGGGTAAGTCCACGCTCTTGCATATTTTGGGTATGATGGACGAACCCAACGAAGGAACGTACAATTTTTTAGGCGAAAGCGTCTTGAATCTAAAAGAAAAACAAAGGGCAGAATTATACAAAAAACACATCGGATTCGTGTTTCAAGCCTATCATCTCATTGACGAACTCACGGTTTATGAAAACATCGAAACGCCTTTGCTATATCACGGATTCGGTTCTTCAGAGCGTAAAGCTATGGTGGCGGATGTCTTGGACAGATTCAATATCGTAGGCAAAAAAGACCTTTTTCCCAATCAATTATCGGGTGGACAGCAACAATTGGTGGGAATTGCCCGAGCCATCATCACCAAGCCCGATTTGATTTTGGCGGATGAACCCACGGGCAATCTGAATTCCAAGCAAGGCGAAGAAATTATGGATTTGTTCAAGACCTTAAACCAAGAGGGCGTAACGATTGTACAAGTAACCCATTCAGAAAAAAATGCTGCCATGGGAACTCGGACGATTGAATTGCTGGATGGGCGGATTGTTTAAGTACTTAAATAATAGATTTAATTTTCAGAAACTTCATGCAACTTCTGTATCCAAGAAAGCATCTTTAAAACATAGGCCAAAAACTTAATCATCTTTTAGTTTTTACTAAAAATCTTAAAAACAAATAACATGAAAATCCTCAACTCAATTATTTTCTTTTTATTCGTCTCTTTCATAGCTACTGCTCAAAAAGATGAAAAGTCGCCTTACATGGTGAAAACCTTTACGGCAAGCGCTATCAAAAACTTGAAAATGAATACCTCTGGCGGAGGTTTGTCAGTGGTGGGTACAACTGAACCAGAAGCACGCATAGAGGTATATGTACAACCGAATCAGAATAGAGACAATATTATCAGCAAAGAAGACCTTGAAGAACGTTTGAAAAACTATGAGATTAATATTACTTTGGAAGGCGATGTATTAGTGGTAAAATCCAGAAGCAGATCTAATAATTGGGGTCCGAAATCGCTCAGCATTAGTTTCAAAGCCTTCGTTCCCGAAAAAATCACCACGGATTTGAACACCAGTGGAGGTAGTATTAGCGTAAAAGGCATCACAGGAAATGCCATCGGAAGAACGTCGGGTGGTAGTATTTCGGTAATAAAATGTAAGAATAAAATGGCTCTGAGAACATCTGGAGGCAGTATTTCTGCGGATAATTGTTCAGGAGATATTAGCCTTACTACCTCAGGCGGAAGCATTTCAGCGGCTGATTTAGATGGAACGATTGACCTCACCACTTCGGGTGGCAACATCATTTTAGATAATCTGAAAGGGAAGACCGTTGCTGTAACATCTGGCGGAAGCATCAAAGCTACTGAATTGCGAGGTGAATCAATGGTGAAAACTTCAGGTGGTTCGATTACGCTCCATGAGATATTTGGTACTTTGGATGCCGCCACCAGCTCTGGAAGTTTGGATGCGGAGATAATGGAATTAGGAAAATCATTAGATTTGAGCGTTTCATCAGGCAGTATGAACGTAAGAATGCCTTTAAATAAAGGTATGAATCTGGACTGTGCGGCTCAAAAAGTAAATATCGAGGGATTGAAAAATTTTGATGGAGAAATAGACAAAGCCTTCGTAAAAGGCAAACTCAACGGCGGAGGAATCCCCATTAGCATGAAAGTAAGTTCAGGAAATTTGACGGTTAGGGGGCTGTGATTGGGAATTAATAATTAGAAATTAGGAATTTACCAACTTAACTTCTAATATATTAATTACTTAGTTAAAAAATGACATTTAAAACCCTCAAGTTAACCCTTGCAAAGGTTTGCAATCTTCTTAAGGGTTTTGAAAATGAGTGCACCCTAATTAAACATTATCGTAATCCTTAATCCCTACAACAAGATTTTTATTTTAGTTTTGGTTAAATACTATATTCGCTCATTGACATTCGATGGGCGAATTTTTTGTTTTTCTCTCTACTTTCCTGTTTATTTGTCTATTCATAAAATAATTTTCTTTAAAATGATAAAATTCTACTCCAAAGCCACTATCGCTTTGACTTTCTGTGTTTTAACCACATTAATTACGCTCGGCAATTCGCCCGAAAATCTTCAAAAAGCCTGGGATGCGCTCAACAAAAATCAAAGGACTCAAGCCCGTGAATTTTTCCAAAAAGCTACTTCCGTGGCCACTACTAAAGCCGAAGCCAATTTGGGCTTAGCCATGATGGCGTGGACAGAAGAAAATAAACCGAAAGCCTTCGGGTTTATGGAAAAGTTCTATGAGGCATCCGACAATCCAATGCCTTATCTATACGCCCTATGGAGTTCTGATGTAATGTTTGGGGGTGGCTCAGGCAAGAAAACGGATAGTCAGGTGAAGTTTTTACAAAAGCTTTTACAGGAC
>JANPIG010000766.1:0-4909 GCA_031424875.1 Cytophagales bacterium | reverse complement strand
GTTGAAGACCATTTGCACTGTCTGGTAAGTATGGAATCGACACAATCAATATCTCAAATTGTAAAAACCATCAAAGGGGAATCTTCTAAATGGTTGAATGACGTTAAATTGGTGGAAGGCATTTTTGAATGGCAAGAGGGTTATGGAGCATTTTCTGTTAGTCCTACACATTTGAAAAAAGTCAGAAATTATATCAAAAATCAAGAGCAACATCATCTGAATCGTAATTTTGAAGAAGAAATGTTTGAAATAGAAAAAATGATGGAAAATGAATAGATACCATTTTTGCCTTTATCAATAAAAAATCAGAATTTTTAATATACATATATTTCATTATTTTGTTCACTTTCATCAATGGCAAGGAATTTAATTATAATTGTTATACAAATTCCAAACAATAGAATTGTACACCTTCATCAATAGCGAGGGATTTAAATCCCTCGCTATTGATGAAGGTGTACAGCCTTATTTGCCTTAAATTAATATTTTTCAATTAGAGTTTAGAGCAAGCAAAAGTCAGTATATATCACCCCATTTCAAAATCTTCAAGTTAGCAAATAACCAAACCCAAAATGTTCAATTACTTAGAACCAACTTACTTAAAAAACTTCATCCAAACCGCCCTCGCAGAAGATGTAGGGGATGGCGACCATACTTCCCTTTCTACCATTCCAAGCACTGCCACAGGTCGGGCGAGGCTTTTGGTGAAAGATACGGGTATCTTGGCGGGGGTCGAAATTGCCAAAATGATTTTTGCCGAAGTGGATGCTAACTTGGTGGTAGAAACCATTTTACAAGACGGTGACAGCATCTCGAAAGGCGAAATCGTTTTGACAGTGGCAGGTTCGTCGCAGTCTATTCTCAAAGCTGAACGCTTGGTCTTGAACTGTATGCAACGGATGTCGGGTATTGCTACTTACACGGCTTCATTGGTGAAATTGTTAGAAGGCACAAATACCAAATTATTGGACACTCGCAAAACCACGCCCAATTTTAGATTATGCGAAAAATGGGCTTGTCGAATCGGGGGAGCCGTCAATCATCGTTATGCCTTGTTTGACATGATTTTGATAAAGGATAATCACGTGGATTATGCGGGCGGAATCCATAACGCTATCAATCAAGCCCTTGAATATCTGCGAGTTAAGGGTCGTGATTTGCAAATAGAAATTGAAGTCAGAAATCTTGATGAACTCCGTCAGGTCTTGGAAATTGGGCAAGTAGATAGAATTATGTTGGATAATTTTACGTTTGAAAACCTCCGTGAAGCTGTGAAAATGATTGATGGGAAATTCATGACCGAAGCATCGGGAGGTATCAATGAAACCACGATTCGGGAATATGCCGAATGTGGCGTAGATTATATTTCGTGCGGAGCTTTGACGCATCACGTGAAAAGTTTAGATTTGAGTTTGAAAGCGTATTAAATGAAATGGCACGCAGATTACGCAGATGCCTTCGGTACCGCAGATTTTCGCAGATTTTTTAAAATAATTGTAAAGAATAATTCCTTTTTATCTTCAATAAAAAATCTGCTAAAACCTTCGTTGCAAAGCATCTGCATCATCGGCGTCCCAAAAATAATAACATGAATTTATTAGAAGAATCCCAACGAGTTGGCTATGTTAGCCGTTCAGTGCCTTTCAAGGGCGGAGATTTGAAAGAGCAAATCTTGAAATTGAAAAAGGAGAAAAATGCGGTCATTTTGGCTCACTATTATGTCGATTCCGAGATTCAGGACATTGCTGATTTCTTGGGTGATAGCCTCGGATTGGCACAAGCCGCCGAGAAAACCGAAGCCGATATGATTGTCTTTTGTGGCGTACATTTCATGGGCGAAACCGCCAAAATCTTAAATCCTACCAAAAAGGTGGTTTTGCCAGATTTAAATGCAGGTTGTTCATTAGCAGATGCTGCCCCAAAAGAAGAATTTGCGGCTTTCAAAGCAAAATATCCCGATGCTGTAGTGGTAAGTTATATAAACTGTACTGCCGATATTAAGGCAATGACGGATATTATTTGTACATCGTCCAATGCTGTTAAAGTAGTCGAATCTATTCCTGCCGACAAGCAAATAATCTTTGCCCCTGATGCAAATTTAGGTCGATATGTTGCCAAGAAAACGGGTCGTGACTTAATTCTGTGGGAAGGTGCTTGTATCGTTCACATTGATATTTCTTTGGAAAAACTTCGAATAGTTAAAGAAGAAAATCCCAATGCATTGTTGATTGCCCATCCAGAATGTAAAGAGATAATCTTGTCGCAAGCTGATTTTGTGGGTTCAACAACTGCCTTGCTTAATTTCGTAAAAACCTCTGACAGTCAGGAGTTTATTGTGGCAACTGAAGCAGGGATTTTACATAAAATGAAGGCTTCCGTTCCCAGTAAAAAATTAATTCCTGCTCCTGCCAATGAGAAAAACTCATGTGCGTGTTCCGAGTGTCCATATATGAAGATGAATACGATGGAGAAATTATACAACGCCATGTACTATGAATTGCCAGAGATTCAAGTGGCGGAAGAGATTCGGATTCCTGCTTTGAAGGCTTTGAAGGCGATGTTGGAGATAAGTAAGTAAGAATTAACCGCCAGGACTCTATGACGTATTAACTCATGTTACCCACTATCCATGGGTAATATGAGTTAATAATTTAAAAATTACGCCTTTTCAGTTTTTGGATTAATGATTTTCATCTGAATTATATCTACCAAAAAGGCAAATGCCATTGAAAAATAGATATAACCTTTCGGGATTTCAAAGTGCAAACCCTCTGCCAAGAGTGAAACCCCAATCATCATCAGAAAACACAATGCTAAAATTTTGAAAGATGGATGTTTGTGAATAAAACCACTGATTGGTTTAGATGCTATAAGCATGATCACTACCGTAACTACCACAGCCGTGTACATCACCCAAAGCTGTTGTACCATTCCCACGGCGGTTATAATAGAATCTATCGAAAAAACTAAGTCTAAAATGACTACTTCTGATAACAATTGAGAAAATGTACTTGACTTGACCGAATTTGTATCTTTATGGGTATCTGGTTCCGTTTTATGATAAATTTCTTTGGTACTTTTATAAACCAAAAATAAGCCTCCAAGTATCAGAATCAAGCCCTTACCCGTAATCTCTTTTTCTAAAATAGTAAAAAGTGTCTTGTCCAGTTTAAGGATCCACGAAATAACTCCCAGCAAAATCAAACGCATAACCATTGCCAATCCAATACCCCAATAGCGTAATTTATCACGCTGTTCAGTTGGTAATTTATCTGCTAAGATCGAAATAAAAATTATATTATCAATGCCTAAGATTATCTCTAAGGCAATCAGCGAAAGTAATGGAATGATGATTTCTACCATAATTATTTGTTTGGATTATGTGAATATTAATAAAAATACTTTGAGTTAAGTATAGTAAAAAATTCGTGCCATACAAGGTGTGAATAAGTAAATTTGGCTTTTTGAGTTTACTTTTGTTGGGGGAAAATAAACCACACACAAACCATGAAAAAAATAATAATTTTAGGCGGCGGAGAAAGTGGCGTTGGGGCGGCATTATTGGCTAAGGCAAAGGGCTTTGAAGTCTTTTTGTCGGATAAGGGAAATTTGTCGGCTCAATATAAAGAAACGCTTTCTCAAAACGAGATTGCTTTTGAGGAAGGCTCTCATACCGAATCCATCATTTTGTCGGCGGATGAAGTCATTAAAAGCCCTGGAATTCCTGATAATGTGGATTTAATCAAGAAATTACATTCTTTAAAAATTCCTGTAATTTCTGAAATTGAGTTTGCAGCACGCTATACCAAAGCCAAAGTCATTGCCATCACCGGAAGCAATGGAAAGACTACCACAACCCTTCTAGCTTATCATATCCTGAAAAATGCAGGTTTGAATGTAGGACTTGCGGGCAATGTGGGCGAGAGTTTTGCCAAACAAGTGATTGAAGACACTTTCGATTATTTTGTCTTGGAACTCAGCAGTTTTCAGTTGGATAATTGCTATAATTTCAAGGCAGATGTGGCGATTATCTTGAATATCACCCCCGACCATTTGGACAGATATAATTACGAATTTCAGAAATATATCGAATCAAAATTTAGGATTTTGCAGAACATGAACGCCTCCGATGATTTTATCTATTTTCAAGAAAGTGAGGCTTTGGCTGGTGAATTATCAAAACGTAATAATTTAACAGTCAATCGTTTACCAATTTCTTTAGTTGAAAAAACAACACAAGGAGGATATTTAGAAAACGAAACTTTGAAGGTCACTTATAAAAGTGAAACTTTTGAGTTTCCACAATCAGAATTGCCCATTAAAGGCTCACATAATGTGATAAATTCTTTAGCGGCAATCTTGGTTTCGAAGTCTTTGGGACTTGAAAATGAACCAATTATTTCGGGACTAAAATCCTTTCAAAGCGTTGAACATCGTCTTGAACCTTGCGGAAAAATCAAGGGCGTGACATACGTCAATGATTCCAAAGCTACCAATGTAGATTCGGTTTTTTACGCTTTGGGAAGTTTTACTGAACCCATCATCCTCATTATGGGTGGCGTGGATAAAGGCAACGATTACCGCCAAATTGAACAATTGGTAGAACAAAAAGTAAAAGCCTTGATTTGTATGGGAAAAGATAACTCGAAGTTATTAGCGTTTTTTGGTAAAAAAGTCCCTATGATTTTCTTGGTGGATAGTCTGCAAAAGGCAGTACAATTATCCGCAGATTTAGGCATGGAAGGTGACGTAGTATTGTTATCACCTGCCTGTGCGAGTTTTGATTTATTCAAAAATTATGAGGATAGAGGAAGGCAGTTTAAAGAAGCAGTTGGGGGTTTGGATAAGTGAGTATAACATAATTAGGGATTGGGTAAAATATTTTCGATGTAAGAAACTCCAAACAAAG
>JANPIG010000765.1:0-6811 GCA_031424875.1 Cytophagales bacterium | reverse complement strand
GCCCGTGGCTTCGTCCATGACACCCGTATAGGGAATAAATCGTTGCATAATTTGGGTTCTAATTTCACGCTTTTCGGCGGCTGTTCCTTCGTAAGTATTCGCTATTTTATCAGCAATAGTGTAGAGTTTCTTTTGCGTAGTAGGAACATCTTTTTGTTCCACCAAAACTGCTTTCAATTGACTAAGATAGCTTTGAGGGATAGATTTAAACGAAAAATAATCCTTTAATTCTTCTTCATCATTTTTAGAAATACCCACAAATTGCTTACTAATCTGCTGGTTCATTTTCAAATTTTCAGTATCAGTTTTAGTAATCACATAACCGTTTAAATCTTGCTGAACGGTGTCTGCTGAACGTTTAGGCAATAGACTAACCAGGTATCTATCGCCTTTTTTAATCAGATAAAATCGAGCTTCAACGTTGTTGATTTTTATAACGTCAGAAAATTTACCGAGTGAAATATCATCCTTCTGAGCTTTCAAAACCTCAATACCCTCCTGTTTGACAATCACTTTTTCTAATCTGCTCACAAAAGCATTAACTGCCTCTTTTCGCAATTGGTATTCTTCTGAATCTAACTTATTTTCATTCTTTTTCCCTTTATTTTCAAACTGAGTATTTTTAAAAGATTGACTAAAATTCTTCCCAAAATTTTTAATCAAAGCATACATTAAATTATGGTCTTGATAAATCGTAATACCTGGTGTTTTTTGAGACAATTTCTTCGGCAAATCTTTTAATGAATCAGTCTTAATGGTCTCCCCTACTGGTTTTTCTAAAATATTTGTTTTGTCAAGGTAAGTAAATCTATTTTTAGATTTATCCATCAAAATTGCCCCACTTTGAATAACCTCACTCATGGTTTTGATGTAATTTTTTACGCTGTCAGAAACAGCTTCTTTATGTTCATGGGGTAATAAAATATGCGGAAAGAATTGCTCTTCCATGGCAGAAACAAGTCTTTGAGGGTGTTTATAGTGAACTTGAATTAGTGCATCTAAATTCTTTTTAGTAATTGGAGCATTTTCAAAAAATAGGTCGAGGTGTTCGAGATTGAGATTAGTTTTCTTGATGGAAATATCTAATTCAGAGTTATTGAGAGTCTTTCTGTGATTATTTACTTGTTCAATGAATGAACTAAATCCCTCAGAAAGCATGGGGATTGCCTCTTTAAAATTTGAATAAAATGCTAATTTCTCCAAATTATCAAACTTATTTTGAGCCAGTTCGTGCAGTTTTTCCGATAGAGAATATTTGTCGTTCTTTTGTATCAGATGGTTTTCGATAATGAGTTCAATTTCATCATTGCTCCAATAGCCGTCATTTTCAATTAATTCTCTCATGTTTCCATCAAAAGATTCTTGATACTTTTCTGCCATGAATTTTAGGAAAAATTTCGAATAATTTCCTGCTTGAATTTTCTCGAAATCAATTTCTTTGGCTTGAGTTTCAATCGTTTCCAAATTTTCCATATATTTATAATATTTATAAATTAATATTTAAATTTATAAACTTTATGGGAAAAAACAAGATGCTTCTATATTTTTATTTTGGGGTTCACTTTTTTATGGCTGGACAAACAAAATCAACGGAACAGATTTTGAATCAATTGTCTAATGAAGGAGAAATTTTGGGTTTCGTGGAGAATTGTAAAGAGAGAAGTATTTGGTCTAAAATTCCTATCATTCCTCCAATATTAAGTGAGAAATTGAAAACTTCTTCAAGATACGGGTATCGAATTCACCCCATTTATCACGCATTCAAGTTTCACAGCGGAATTGATATTTTACCCATTGAAACGGATACGATTGTGGTTGCAGCGGATGGTACAGTAGAGCAAATTGGCTATCAAAATGGCTTAGGATTATTTGTGCTGATTCGACATCAATATGGCTTCATGACGCTCTATGGGCATCTAAACGAGGTTTTCGTTAAACCCAATCAAGCCCTTAAAGTTGCTCGATCAATTGGTTTGATGGGAAATACGGGCATGGTTACGGGCAAACATTTGCATTATTCCATCATCAAAAATGGATATTATCTAAACCCGCTATTAATGATGTATTTATTTTTGAAAGTACATAATATGGATGTTAATCTTCGTTAAGATCAGAATCTTCTTCTGCACTATTCGGAATTTTACTGGAATCTCTCAAATAACCATACATTTCATCTAAATCTTTAGTATTTACCGCTTTACGTTTGTTGTAGAACTCAATCAGTAGCAAAATAAAGGCAATATTTCCTTTGCCCTGTTCTGCATGGACAATGACCTGATGTGGAAGCTTTGTTTCATGAGCAATCTCATGACGAGTATTCGAATATCCCAATTCGCCCATTCGCATACGGGCATTTTTGAGCGTTTTAGCTACAATGTCTCTGAAACTATTTTTCCATTCGTTCCACTCTTCACTGGTACTCACTTTCTTGGATTCTTTGCCTTTCATAATTTATAAATTTTTATAAAATTAGTAATTATTTTTCAATTCTTGTTGCTGATTTTCATATTCAATTAGTTTTACAATATCTTGCTTAATCGCTTCAAAATTCTGTTTTAACGCTTCTTGTTCAGTTTTGCCAAACTTTGTTTCAAAATCATAAATAACTGGAATTTTTACGCCTTTTTCACGTTTTTTTACGGCAGATTTATCCACTAAAATTTTGGCGTGAAAGATTTTTCGCTCAATCGGATGTTCATAGGTGTCCGCCAGAGCCCCCGCAAAATGCCCCTGACTCAAGTTTGCCATTTTAGAAGGCGGTACAGCGGCTTCTAATTGAGTAGAAGTATTGATGGTCAAATCATTACGACTGTCGGTTAATGATTTTCTAACTTGTAATATTTTACCGATTCTTTCTGACACATTTTTGGCACTTTCTTCTAACACCTGACCCGAAATCAAATTGCCAATCGTGCTGGTAATTGCCTTGGCTTCATCCTGTCCATAATCTAATTTGAGTTGTGAAATATCCTGAATACCCAGCCAAGGAGCAACTTTATTGGAACGAGCAGTGGTGATTAATTGCCGCAATCCCATGAAATAAATCGTGGGTAATTCATCAAAAAATATCCCTAATTTACGTCTTCCTTTTTGATTGACTAAGGAACTGACCGTTACATTAAAAAGCCCTAATGCCGCTCCGTAAACCATAGCGTTTTTGGGATTATTTCCTAAGCATAAAACCTTTGGATGTTTCTCATCATTAATATCCAAAGAAAAATCATTACCACTCAGTACCCAATACAAAGATGGGTCAATCAGTCTTCCCAAAGCAATTTGAGCCGAGGACACTTGTCCCGCCAATTGTTCATAAACCTCTTTTTCGAGGGCATCCCCAAAGGGACTCATGAGTGATTCTAAAACGGGGTATTTTTTCAAAATGGGGAAAATCTTATCGGTTGGTTGTGCCAAAAACTCAATCAAATGTGGCAAAGTACATACATTACAAAAACGATTGGGTTTTAAATCAGGATTCAATTGCTTCATTGTCAAGTAATTAACTCTATTTTCTTCGGAAACAATTTTCAAATACCAAATAATGGTTTTGGTAATCGAAATGGCCGAATTGACAAAATAATCTTGGCGTTTTATCCAGTCTCGGTTGAGGTTAAAAAGTAAAGTAGTGGCATAAGTATCCGCATCTAATTGCTTCACTAAATATTTAGGGTCAATCGGATTACAACGATGACTACGAGTTACATCTTCAAAATTAATCAGGTAAAATGTAGGTTTCGGAATCCCTTGGGGCTTATAATTTTGCAAAGCGTTGTAGGCTACCTCGGTCATATCAGGGAATTTGAAATCATACACAAAAGCGGCGAATCCTTGTTGAATACTTTTCTCCAAAGCGGGAATCAAAATTGAAAATGTCTTACCCGAACCTGGCGTTCCCATCACAAGAGTGCTTCGGTAGGGAAACACGTTAAGTTTTCCCTTTCTGGTTTCGCCTTGATGAACGTATTCCGTCTCAAAATTTATCCAATCTTCATTTTGAATGAGTAACTCATTTTGAGGAAATGTTTCGTTATCATCGTTAAATACTTTTTCTCCAATATCTAAAGTCAAAGCTCTGGTGAGCCAACTTCCTCCTTGAATACTTAAAATTAAACCCATAATAGTTAGAAGGGCATAAACTATAAAATTCTGAGTTTGAAGATAATAAATTATATCAGCTAAAAAGTAGATAATAATGCCCGAAAAGAGATATAATAGGGCTTTTTGAATCATAATCTTTTTGTCCTTTCGAGACTGTGGACCAAAACAAGCTACCAACACAAAAGCCAAGCAGAGGATTTTAGCAATAAAGAAGTTTGCAAAAAAAGGTAATCTTTTAAAAGATTTATAGACGTTTAAGAAAATAGAATTCGTGATAAATGTACCTTTCTCATCCACATATTCTAACATTTCGGGGAAATTTAACACCAAATGCAAAGCCAAGAAGACATACCCGACATACCGCAGTTTGTCGAATAACCTTTCCATATCGTCTCTTTCGGTTTGCGTGTACATGATTTTATAGGATTTTGGATGAAATGAATTTGGATTAACATTTGATAAAACTCAGCTTCATCAAAATAAAAAGTAAAACTCTTTTTGTGAAAATTTTGATGAATCATAAACTATTGAAAATCAGCACCTTATTTTATATTTCATCATTTTCATCTAATTTTAATAAAAATTGATGAGAAACTTGATAAAATCTTCCCCGACTTTTTCGTTCGTAAATATTGCCATTATTTGAAATACTAAACTGGATGTAAGCATTGGAATTAGGGCTGGGTTTTAGATTCCATTCGTTTTGCAGATGTTGTTTAATCGGAATAGTACTGATATTTTTCATGCCCCTAAATGTCAGCCAACGCAACATATCGCTGGTACAAAATGAAACCGTTTCAATATTTTTGACATCCATCAAATACTGAATAACCTCTAACATTTCTAATTCTAATTTGCTGCGGTTTCTTCGGATGAGTTTTAACAAGGAGCGTGTCCGTATTTGGGAAGGCTTAAACCACATTCGGGTTTCATTCTGAGTGCTTAAGGCTCTGTTTACTAAGAAATATAAAAAAGCAGGTATTTCTCCTTTGAGTTGATTCAACAAATAGATATTCTCTTGCTTAAAGGGTTCAACTTTACGAATCCAGTAACGAGTTTCATGGGGTTCGATATAGACAAAACTGTCTTCGTTATTGGAACAAAGGACAAACTTGGCAAAAAAATCTATTTCATTTCGGTCTTTGCCTTTGCCTTCAGATTTATATTTTAAGGCGGTGGAAAGGTTCTTGATTCGCTCTGAGTCTTGTTTACGTTCCAGAAATGTTTCGTCAATGGCAATTAATAAGGAAGAAACCCAATCGTCATTGAAATTGCTATTAAATTCTTCATTGGTATTTACGGTCATATTTTTGCCGAAAATTGCTTTCAAGTAATTTAGAAAAGTGGTCTTTCCAGTATTTCTTTGCTTACTTACCAAGCATAAAATGGGCAGTTTTTGTAAAGGTTTTTCTAATAACAATTTGAAATAATCCAGCCCTAATTCGTATTGTTCGCCAAATATATGATGAAGAAAATATTGCGTTAGTTCAAATTTCCCTCTTTTAGGGACGTGATTAAATTCGTGGTAAAGGTTATAAAAATTACCCACAACTTTCTGAAAATTAAAATGATTGGGAAATAAGCAAAATCCATCTAATTTGGGAATTTTTGCTACATAATCTTTTCCATGATCCGCCTTGATACACTCAACAGTCCAAGCAATTAATTTCCGTTCTTTCGAACCGTCCGTATTGGGTTTGTCAACCATTTTATAATAATTTGTTCCAATGCGGACGAAACCTAATTTTTCAATGACCTTTACGGTATTTGACTGAGAATTTTCCATGAGGATATATAATTTTAACAGAATTTTGCTAAATTCACAAGAGAAATAGCAATATTCTTGATGGAAGAAATAGCATTAATAAAGGCAAAAGCGGGAACTTTTGCCTTATTTTTTTGCTTGGAAATTAGCTTTAAAATTGTCAAGGAAGTCAGTAGCTTTCTTTTCAGAAGAAATCACAGTATAGTTTCTGAGCCAACTCACCAAGTCCTTTTTGAAAAAGTACAAACGTCCCCCTTGCTTGACGTGCGGCATATCTCCTTTGCTGCACTTGAAGTATAGCGTAGGCTTGGGCATATTCCCTAAAAAATGACAGGCTTGTTCTACATTGAGGGGGATATCTTCATGAGGTTCTGAAGGATTGGGAGTTGGCATAGAGTCCGAAAGGAGCAAAACTAATTGCTCTACAGTCAAGTCAATAATGCGAGTTGCTTTTTCAATTTGCATGATTACAAATGTTTATTTGATAATTAATTTATAAATTTTATAAAATTATTATCAAATAGTTATCATAAACAATACAGACGAAGCAATTTGTTTCATAAGTAGTGATAAACTGTATGAAATGCTGGACGAAAAGAGGAATGGATTATAAGTGGTTGTGATTACTTGAAATTGAGAGTAAGAAAGATTTTTTTACCCCTCAAGTATTTGATAAAATACATTACAATGAACCCTGATAAATCATTGATGAAAGGGTCAAAATCATTAAAAATTTTGATAATAATTTAAAGCAAAAAACTAAAATTATGTTTGAGATTGAGTACTACTTTCAAAATAAAAACGATGATTTGAAAAAAAATCATTAAAATAAAAATATTTTTTCAGTTGAAAAAAGGTCGATTTACGTAAACCAATTTGTAAACCAGTAATTTTCATTCACAAAAAAAGGAGCTACGAATAATCGTAACTCCTTAAATATCAATAACTTAA
>JANPIG010000764.1:0-1003 GCA_031424875.1 Cytophagales bacterium | reverse complement strand
TCATCGGTATTTCATTTGGCACAAAAGGTACACCTACATTCATTTCAAACGGGAAAAAGACTGCCACGATTGCTAACCCTACGAGTCCCAACATCCTTTTAGTGGGGGATAATGACAAGGGTTCGTTAAACTCGCATCTGTATGTGAAATATGAAATTAGTAGAAATGTAGGTATAAAATTAGCGTATCAATACTTATTTAATGAATTGATTACAGAAACTAAAATTCAGACTTTTCCTTCAGTAAATGACCGTTTTAGACAGAAATCAACGATGGTTTTTGCGGGAATTTCTTATAGTTTTTAAAATCGTGAGGAAGTCGTCCTTTTAAGGCTACGATTTATACACATTTTTGTGATTACCAAAGAGAACCGTTGGCTTTGACATTTTCGGTGGATTTCAACCCACCGAAAATGTCATAAAACAAAACGAGATGCCCAATTTGAGCATCTCGTTTCATTTTAATCATATTTGGGTTTTTTGTCCCGCTTTTCCGCCTTTTTTTCCTTTGCAGTTTTCGCTGGTTCTTTCTTGTCAGACTTCTGCGAATTTAGTCCCTTTGCCATGGTTGTAAAGTTTATTGGTTGGTAATCTCTTTTTACTCCTCAACGATTTAAGAAGCAGGATTCTTTTGTAAATTAAGAAATAATTTTAAGAATAAGCGGGTTTACTTAAAAATCCTCTCATATTCTCTTATGATATCACATTTTTTTCTTCAAAATATTCTATTCAATTGTTTAGCTTTTATCTTTATAGCTAAAAAAATCATCAACACTTTATATGAGAACTTTTCTTTGGCTTGTTGCCCTAATCACAATCACTTTTACCGTAAAAGCACAAATAAATCCTGATGCTATTCAGATTGCCCGAGACCGTTGGGGTGTGCCTCATATTTTTGCCAAAACCGACTCAGAAGTTGCCTACGGGCTTGCGTGGGCTCATGCTGAAGACGACTTCGCCACTATTCAATTGACCATTTTGGGCGGTAAACAAATGCTCGGCAG
>JANPIG010000763.1:0-6910 GCA_031424875.1 Cytophagales bacterium | reverse complement strand
TTTCAATTGTCAATCAAAATGCGGTAAAAATTGTGCTTCAAATTCCTATTTCTACTACGCCAAATATTTCGGTAATTGTTGAAATGGATTCGAGTAAAAATTTTAATTCTCCCTTCAAAAAAACACTTCAAAAATTGGCTTCTCCTTTGGCATATTGGCAAGTAAATTTATTGGAAAAAGACAGTACTGTCTATTATATCAGAACTCAACTTTCGGGCGATAAAACTTGGATTGAATCTTCGTTTATGTATGTCAAAAATGGATCAGAAGGTTTTGCTCAATATTCTATTTCACAACTCTCGAAAACCAATACCGACAATCAGATTTTATTGAACGAAAAGGGTTGGTTTTTCCCAGAAAATACTATTAAAATTTCAGCAAAAATTCACGGGGGAAATAGTGGAGGATTGCCCACACCTTACCGTGCTACTTCGGTGATTTTAAACGATAAAGTTCTCTTGGGTGATGGTGTGTGTTATCCTTGGTCAAATTTCAATGCCGTTGCGTTCAATCGTGCCTTGCGTCCTTATTCAGTTTTACCTTCATTGGTGTGTGGTTACACGCCTTATTCGGTCAATTATCTCGACCCCGTTTCCACAGATTTTGAGGAATATCTCAACGCTACACCCACAGGAAATTACGTAGCCATGTGGACTTCAAGCTATGCAGATTTTGCCAATATGACGCTTCAAAATAAACAGCATTTTGCAGAAATTGGAGCAGATGTCTCTAAAATTCAGCGACTTACCAATGGCTCACCATTTTTTATCATTGGTAGAAAAGGAGCGAAAAAAGCCTTGTTAGAAGTATATCCAGATTTTGGCAAAAGTCTCGAAACTCAAATTTTAAATATTGATAACATTGAAATTAAAGACAGTTTCAATGAAGGGCAAATTACTTCGCCTTTGATTGGCCCTGCGAGTGAATGGGGAGATGTTTCTCTGAAAATCAATAAGTCTGACATCAAAAATCAGTCATTTATTTATGAAATTATTGGTATAAATCAACAAGGAGATGAAGAAATTTTACAGAAAAATATAACGATAAATTCCCTGAAAATCAACACAATTGACGCCAAAAAATATCCCTTTCTAAAGCTAAAACTGACGTTAAAAACTGCAGAACTTTTTGGTAAATCTCCACAATTATCCTCGTGGATTGTAACCTATAAGAGCGTTCCCGAAGGCGTGGTGGATGTGGCTCAATCTTCCAAAATTTCTGATAAACAAGAGTATGAAGACTTTACGGCAAATGTTTGGTTCAAGAATATTTCTGATAAAAACTTTAAGGATTCTATCACGGTAAGGCAAATTTTAACGAATCGGATTTTGAATAAAAATAGTTTTAAGTTGTTTAAAATCAAGAGTTTATCTGCTAATGATTCTGTGAAAATGAGCGTTCCCGTTCAAACGGCAGGTTGGGTAGGGGAGAACACATTGAGTTTGTTTTTCAATCCAGAAATTCAGCCCGAACAAGTTTATACCAACAATTCTATCGACTATACTTTCAAGGTAAATCCTGATAAAACTAACCCAATTTTGTCGGTAAAATTTGATGGAAGACAAATACAAAATAATGAAGTAGTCTCAGCAAAACCGTTGATAGAAATTAGTCTGAAAGATGAAAACTTATTCCGCATCAAAACCGATACTTTGGGCATAGATTTGTGGTTGAAATCTTGCAAAAAATGTACTTTCAAACGGTTATATTTCAGCAACCCAGAATTGAATGTACAGTCAGATAAAATATCAAACAATTTCACCATCAAATATTTACCGAAAAATCTATCCGAAGATACGCTAACATTGCAAGTACAAGGGCGAGACGTAGCGGGTAATCTGGCAGGGACACAACCCTACACGATTTCGTTCATCATCAGGCAGAAACAGGAATTAAAATCGTGGGTGGTTTATCCTAATCCTTTCAGTGCTTTTACCAAGTTTTCTTTCACGCTCACGGGTACGGAAATTCCCGAAGAATTTAGTATCGAAATTTTTGATGCACAAGGTAGAATTTTGAAAACTATCAATCAGCAAAAAACGCCTCTACATATTGGAATCAATGAATTAGTATGGGAAGGTGTGGATAACGCAGGAGTGAATTTGCCCGTTGGAACGTATTTTTATAGGTTTGTTTTACGAAATAAAAGTGGTAGTTTAGCGGTTAATGAAGGCGGAAAAGTAGTTATTATCCGATAATTTCTACTCCACATACTTCAATCCCCAATCTGCCATGGCACTCAAAATGGGTTCCATTTCTCTACCACTTTCGCTCAATCTGTATTCTACATAAGGCGGCACAACGGGTAAAGATTTACGAATAATAAGATTATCTTGTTCCAATTCTTTCAAATGTTGAATTAACATTTTTTCGGTAATAGCAGGAATCGAACGCTTGATTTCGCTGTATCGCATCTTCTCTGCATTGCTTAAACTCCACAGTATCAGGGGTTTCCATCGCCCCCCAATTTTACCAAGCGTATGCGAAACGGGACATTTATTAATGACCATTTGCTTATTGAGTTGATTAGTTGAATTTTCTTTTATCATCTTCATTTTATACATACTTTTAGGTAGGTACTGTTTTTATTGGAAGTGCAAATATACCTTTGTGCCATCAATTAAACAAATAAGAAAATGAAATACATACTAACTGGCTCCATTGGCAATATCAGCAAGCCAATCGCCCAACATTTAATTAATGCAGGTCATGAAGTTTCAATCATCACTTCCAAGGCTAAAAATACTGAAGCCATCGAGCAATTAGGAGCAAAAGCTCTTGTGGGTTCAGTTGAAGATGGGGCTTTCTTAACTTCGGCTTTTGCGGGGGCGGATGCAGTCTATTTAATGATTCCTCCGAAGTGGGATGTGAAAGAATGGTTCACTTATCAGCAGGAAGTTGCTAACAATTATGTGTCTGCTATTCAAGCAAATCATATCAAAAAAGTGATGGTTTTGAGTAGCATTGGTGCGCACATGGGTAGAGGTGCAGGACCGATTGACGGTTCGGCATACTTGGAATCAAAACTTAACGAACTATCTGATATTCAGACAGTTTGCTTACGTCCAAGTTATTTTTATTACAACTTTTTTAGCATGATTCCACTCATTAAAAACATGGGAATTATGGGTAGTAATATGCCTGCCGACCATAATTTGGTTTTGACGCATACTTCCGATATTGCCGATATCGCAAGTGATTATTTATTAGCCGATAAATTCAATGGCAAAGAGATTTTGTATATTTCGAGCGATGTAAAAACGCTTGGAGAAGTTAGTTCTGCCATCGGAAAAAGCATCGGAAAGCCTGATTTATCGTGGGTGCAATTTACTGATGAACAATCATTAAATGGAGCCTTACAAGCGGGTCTTTCGCACACGATTGCGGATGGATATACCACTATGGGAGCCGCCATTTCGAGTAAGGAATTAGAGGCAGATTATTGGAAAAATAAAGAAAAAGCCGCTATTGGTAAAGTGAAATTAGATGATTTTGTTCAGGAATTTGCAGGGGCTTTTGCACATTCGTGAGCGTAAATAATATGTGTAGATTTTACGGAAGTCGTCCTTCAAAAGGCTACGGTTTACACACAAATTTTCAGAGTATTAGTAAGAGCCGTAGGCTCGGTTAAATTTTGTAGCGGTGGGGCGGTTCGCCGCTGCGATTCAACCCACCGAAAATGAAAAGAAAAGCCATTTTAGAGCCTACCGCTCTTTTAAGCTACAAAGATGTGTATAAACCGTAGCCTTCAAAAGGACGACTTCCGTTTTTTATAAATGCCTTTTTGCTTGTTTAAAATATACTTTCGGTTTGATGAACTCGTTTTATGGTATCTTAGAATTATATTTGCTCAGAAAAACTTCTAATACTAAATCAAACCACCCATGATTCTATCCGTTGATATTTATAGCCGCAATACTTGGTGGAAAGTTGCCTTTTTAGGCTTTTGTGTACTGATTGGGGCTTTTTCACTCTATTTTACTGATAAATTAGTTACGAAATTAGAGGAGCGTGAGAAGCAACAAATTGAGATTTATGCAGAGTCATTTAAATACATGATGACTTCTGAACCTAATAAAGACATCAGTTTTTTCTTTGATAAAATCACAAAATCAAATGAAAATAATACCATTCCGACTATTTTAAAATATGGTTCGGGCTATTTAGATTCTAAGAATATCGAATTCCCCAAAGAGTTAAACTCTGATGAAAAGCAACTATTTTTGAAGGCAAAATTAGAAGAAATTATCCGTGATGATAATGCTCCAATTGAGGTAGATGCAGGTTTTCATAAAGATTACATTTATTATGGTAACTCACAACTACTTAACATCTTACGATATTATCCTCTCTTTCAACTCATTGTGGTTTTAGTATTTGGTTTTGCGGCATTTTTGTTCTTTGATGCCTCTAGAAAATCAGAGCAAAATCGGGTTTGGGTGGGCTTGGCTAAAGAAACTGCCCATCAGTTAGGAACACCACTTTCATCCTTGACGGCTTGGGTAGAATTCTTTAAAACCGACCCGACTTATGATGCTGAAATTGTGAAAGAATTAGAAAAAGATGTACAACGTTTGGACGTAATCACCACTCGTTTTTCTAACATCGGGTCAATACCTGTTTTAAAAGATGAAGACATCGTGGAAACCATCGAAACGTTTATGTCGTACCTACAAAAGCGGATTTCCACCAAAGTTTCGTTTACGTTAGATAATCAATTACAGGCAACTAAAACCTTGAAAATCAATCGTTATTTGTTTGAATGGGTGATTGAAAACATCTGCAAAAATGCCGTCGATGCTATGGAAGGAGTAGGGGCTTTGAAGGTAGTTTTGAAGGAATTGAAAAATAATCAGATTGCCATTGATATATCAGATACGGGCAAGGGTATTTCTAAAAAGAATTTGAGCAAAGTCTTCAACCCAGGATTCAGTACCAAAAAGCGTGGTTGGGGTTTGGGACTAACTTTGGCAAAAAGAATCATCGAAAATTATCATAATGGAAAACTCATTGTAAAAAATTCAGAAGTGAATAAAGGAACAACTTTTCGGATTTTGTTAGAGGGGTGAATAGACCCCTGATTGTACCCACAATGGAATTGGGATTGAACGGATTTACACAGGTAAAACTAAAAAAAATCAGTGTAAATCTGTATAATCCCAATTCTATTGTGGGTACAATCAGTGGGCTAAATTCTAAATCAAATCCCCCAAATTTTTAACTCCAATTTTCTTATCACTCATAAATCCTTCGCCAAACTCTACACCGATGTTATGTCCAAATTCACGACTGCGAGCTTCCAAAAATTTCAAGAAAGAAGGAGATGACAAATAGGAGTTAGGTTCAGTAGAATTTGGATCGTAAAATTGACTCTTAAAAGCCCGAATTGCGGCTTCTTTTTGTTCCCAAAAAGTAGAAATATCTACGATAAAATCGGGTTTGAGATAACGGTCTTGGATATAATGATAAACGTTTTTGGGTCGCCATGCTGATTGTGGTGTTCCATCATCTTCAAAAGTTTCAATCATACGTAACCCTGACTTAAAACAAGCATCAACTGCCAAGGCAGAGCCTTTTCCGTGGTCGGGGTGGCGGTCTTCGGGAGCATTTGCCAGCACAATTTCAGGCTGGTATCGTCTGATTACTCGGATTAGTTTCATTAAATGCTCTTCATCCAATACAAAGAAACCATCCCTAAAGCCTAAATTTTCACGGGCATGAATTCCCATTATTCTGGTCGCTTCTACTGATTCTGCTAAGCGGATTTCGGGTGTGCCACGAGTACCTAATTCTCCCCGAGTGAAATCAACAATTCCCACCTTTTTTCCTTGAGCAATATGCGAACAAATCGTTCCTGAACAACCTAATTCGGCATCGTCTGGATGTGCCGCCATGACTAATATATCTAATTTCATACTTATTTCAATGAGTGAATGATAGATTGAATAATAGAATAGTTTCAGAAAAACTAATTCAATCTTTAACTTATTAATTCAATTTTGGATAATACCACTCGTAAATATATAGGATGAAAAGTTAGGACGAAGTACTCAAAATTATGAATTTACTAATATTCAAAACTTTGATATCATATTTCATCTCTCACAGTTATCCTATTTAATACAGCGATAATTTTGACGAAAGTAAAAAAGACTTCTGATATTTTCACACTTTCTTGAAAAAAGAAAAAATCTTATGAACTAATCTTATCAATGCTACTGTTTATTAAATACATCAACATTAAATGTTTTAACATTAAAATATAAGTATGAATTTTATAGAGCAATTAAATTGGCGCTATGCCACTAAGAGAATGATTTCTAATAAAATCGTTCCACAAGAAAAAATAAATGAAATTGTTGAAGCAATCCGTCTTTCTGCCTCTTCGTTTGGTTTGCAACCTTATAATTTATTAGTAATTCAAGATAAAGAATTATTAGAAAAGATTAAGCCCATTGCCTACAATCAACCTCAAATTACCGAAGCATCTGCATTGTTAGTTTTTGCGGTTTGGGATGAGATTACTACTGAGCGAATTGATGATTTTTTTAATAATATTGCCACTCAAAGGGGAATTCCTGTGGAGGCCTTAGCAGGTTATAGAAGTGTTGTAGAGGGAAAAATCAGTGCTATGACTCATGCAGAAGCATTTGATTGGATGGCTCGCCAAGCCTATATTGGTTTAGGAACAGGCTTAGCCGCTGCAGCCATTGCAGAGGTAGATTCTACTCCTATGGAGGGAATTGATACTGTGGCATTAGACGAAATGTTAGATTTAAAAAAGAAAGGTTTGAATAGCGTCATGGTACTTACATTGGGCTACCGTGACGAAGAAAATGACCCATTGGCACACGCTAAAAAAGTTAGAAAACCTACGGAGGTTTTTTTGGTTGAGGCGTAAGGAATTTGA
>JANPIG010000762.1:0-4289 GCA_031424875.1 Cytophagales bacterium | reverse complement strand
TGGAACACAAACAACGGCACAAAAGTATCTCCGGCCCGTGGTCAATGTCCCACTGACCTCGGACACAGTTTATAAAATTATCAAGCTGTAATTTGATTTTGCCCAATTGTCCTGCCGCTGTTGGAGTTTTCTCCAACAACACTTGCGAAAGCAAAACCCAAACAAGTAAGTATTTGATTAACAATGAATTATCCATAAATCAACAGTCTTCTAAATAATGAGTTAAAAATCCAAAATCATCAACTCCAGTTTCGTAAAACCGAGAGGATGAAAACCAATATTCTTCTGATGTTTTAGCTAATTTCCAATTTTCTTGCAAAGGATTGGCATGGATATAGTCGAGCTTCTGGGAGACCACTTTCCGAGAATACAAATCTATACTCAAAGGATTGCGTTCCCAAAATTGATATTTACGGTCTTTCAAATTTACTTCAAAATAGGGCAAAACCAGTGGGTGATTTTCCACAAGGTCGAATTTAATCGTCTGAGCGGTGTACTTTAAGAAATCTCTTTTAACATCTTCTAATTTGTGGTTTTGGTTAATTCTCCAAATGATATGGATATGGTTAGGCTGGGCGGCACTCCGCATTATTACGAAGCCATAAACTTTTACTCGCTCATTTTCGACTAAAAATTTCAAACTGTCTATAATAACTTGTTTATATTAATCGGGTTGCAATAGCTTCTTCCACCAAAGATTTGTGGCGGTGAAAATTTGAAGATAGTTTTGATTCATAGTGAGTTAAGTTGTTTTATATACATTTGTTTATTCGTCCGTGTTGTTGGACTATGCGTCTCAGAGAAAACTCCAACAACGGCAGCAGGTTGTTTATATACATTTGTTTATTCGTCCGTGTTGTTGGACTATGCGTCTCAGAGAAAACTCCAACAACGGCAGCAACGGCAGCAAACTTTCATTGAAAACTGATTGAGGATTGTCCCAATCGCACTTTCGTCGTTGATGGTGAGGACTGTCATATTGTTCAAAAAATTAAGATGTTTACAAATAAATTATAAAGATAGAATTCTTTCTAAATCCTTCCCCTTCACCGTCAACAACCCAGACTTTGGCAGTCTCGGAGTCATCAATTTCCAATTAGGCTCTTTGGCATAAATGGCTTTTAACATGAGAGCTGCCTTTTGAATATCACCATTATTTGCCAAAGTTATTGCCGTCCAATATTGCATTTCTAAGTTCTGGGGAAACATTTTCATAGCGGCTTCGTATTCTTGCATTGCCAACTTCATGTTGTTAGTTTCCGTTGCCAAATCGCCATTATTCATGTGTTCGTAAGCACGATGCGTCTTCAATAGTCGCTCCATTTCAACCAATGGGGCTTTATTATCATCCACTCGCAAATCTACTAAATGATTATCGTCCCAAGGTTTGCCCGTTGATTTACCATTAACAACTAAAATTGCCGCCGATTGCTTTCCACGAATATCTCCGCCTACCCATTGGGCAGATTTCAAGGCTTCTAAAATTCGCTCTGCCAGCGGAAGTTTGGAATTAGCTTCAAAGGCTTTTTTCATGGCGGCGGGCACTTTGTCATTCAGCATCATGTTAGATTGAACAGCGAAACTTTTACCTTTCAATTGTCCTGCAAAGTCAACGCAATTTTTGCCCGTAAAATTGGCAACATTTCCTTTAGCATCCACAATCCCAACTTGCCGAACTTCTCTACCTTTATCATCCGAAAGCAAAATATCAAGTGCCTGTTGAGCCGTTTTGCCTTGTTTCAATAAAGCTAAACCTCTGATTCCGAAGGATTTATTGGTAAAAGATTGTGTGGCAACCGCTCCAACACCAGCCTCCGCCCACGAAACCGATGTGCCAACGCTAAACCAATGACTTTGAACGCCAACGCCAATTTCACCTGTTTTTTCATCTCGTGCTACGATCGAAAAAGTATGAGCTAAGCCCTTATCTTTTTTGAAGAATTGAGCATGAGATTGGAAGCAGGAGAATAATAAGAATGGAAGGAAATATTTTTTCATGAAAATATAGTTTGATAATTGATGAAATTTACTTTTTCTCTCTAAATATCGTAAAAAATCCCCAATTTCGTAATATGAATCAACAAAATCAATCATTAAAAATTTGGGCGGGGTTAATTACTTTGTACTTAGTGTGGGGTTCCACTTATTTAGCATTACATTTTTTGGTCGAAAGCGTACCATCTTTAATTGCATCAGGATTTCGTAATTTATCGGCAGGTTTAGTGCTTTTCACATTTTCTTTTTTCTCTAAAAATTATGTAAAACCTGATAGAAATTTTCTGATAACTACTTCAATATCAGGGTTTTTGATGCTGACAATGGGCAACGGTTTTTTCACCATTGCGGTCAAATGGGTTCCTTCTGGTTTTGCCGCTTTGTTTTCGGCAATTGGACCTGTGATGTTGGTGGCTTTACTATGGATTTTTGATAAAGAAAAACCCAAAAATAAAGTAATTGTTGGAGCCATTTTAGGTATCGTTGGAGTATTGATTTTGATGAGTTTGAAAACTTTAGCTCTCAAAGGTTACGAACAATATTATATTTGGGGAATAGTGTTTATGTTCTTGGCAGTGTTGGCTTGGAACATTGGGGTTGTCTTCGTTAAAAAAAGAGAAATAAATCGTTATTCCGCCGCACAAATTGCTGGTTATCAGATGAGTATAGGAGGTTTTTTGACTTTGATTATATCGTTTTCTATGGGAGATTTTGGCAATTTTTACCCCTTAGATTTACCACTTAAAGCATATTTAGCTTTCATATATTTGTTGAGTTTGGGTTCAATTGTTGCCTTTCTGGTTTTCAGTTGGCTTTCAAAAGTTGCCCCTCCTACATTGGTAGCTACTTACACGTATGTAAATCCATTAGTTGCCATGTTCTTGGGTTGGTTGTTGGCTGGTGAAAGTTTGCATCCGATGATGCTTTTGGCAGGAGGGATTATCATTACGGCAGTTATTTTGATTACTTCAGATGTCAGAAAAGGTAAAAATGACACCCTGAACATCGACAATAAATTTTAAATTATTCTCCTTGGAAAGTATATTTTATTCAATGGGTTTCTTTAAAGATACAATAAGCATTTTTTTTAAGTATAATATTCTCAAAACCAACCTCAACAATGAAATCTAAAGGAATTTTAATGCTTTGTGTTTTTGCCGTTTTCTCGACTTTTTCGCAAGATGTCAAGATTACTAAAATCTCCACGACCGACAAGCCCCGAAATGTAATTTTTATTCTCAATGACGACCATCGTTTTGATTTTATGTCATTTATGAAAAATAATGTTCCTTGGCTCAAAACGCCCAATTTAGATAAAATGAGAGCCGAGGGTACGCATTGCAAAAATGCCTTTGTAACAACAGCACTTTGTTCACCAAGCCGTGCAAGTATTCTTACAGGTATGTACTCGCATCAACATACCATTGTGGATAATGTAGCCCCAGAGCCTCAAAACCTAATATATTTTCCGCAATATTTACAAAAGGCAGGTTATCAAACTGCTTTTTTTGGAAAATGGCACATGGGCAATGAGAATTCAAATCCTCGAAAAGGCTTCAATCGTTGGGTGAGTTTTAGGGGGCAAGGCGTTTATTATAATCCTACTTTGAATATTGATGGTGTTGAAAAAACTTATTCTGATAGCACTTATACCCCCACAGTTATTACCGATTTGGCTTTGGATTTTATGAAAACAAGAGATAAATCCAAACCATTTTTTGCGTATATCTCTCATAAATCAGTTCATCAACCTTTTGAGGCTAATAAAAAGGATTTGGGAATGTATAATAAAGAGAAAATTACCTTCCCCGAATCAATGGCTTTGACCGACTCAAATACTCGAAATCAGTTCAAAGATGTGCCAAAATGGGTGCAACGCCAACGCTATTCTTGGCATGGTGTTGATTATGCTTATCATGGCGACCTTGATTTGAATGAAATCATTAGGAAATATTGCGAAGCCATGCACAGCGTTGATGAAGAAATTGGGCGAGTGATGAAGTATCTGAAAGACAATGGTTTAGAAAAAAATACAGTGGTAATTTACATGGGCGACAATGGTTTTATGTTTGGAGAACATGGCTTGATTGACAAAAGAGTGGCTTATGAAGAATCTTGGCGAGTGCCGATGTTGGTGCGTTGCCCAGACTTGATTGAAGCGGGAGGAACGATTTCTCAATTGATTCAAAATACAGATATTGCCCCTACAATTATGAATTTGGCAGGATTGAAAGCTCCTGATTACATGGTGGGCAATTCAATTATTCCGCTCTTGAAAGGTGAAAAAAATATAA
>JANPIG010000761.1:0-7401 GCA_031424875.1 Cytophagales bacterium | reverse complement strand
TTCTTTGAAAATTAAAGATTTGAACGGAGATAAGAAAATTGATGCAGATGATCAAACCTTCATTGGTAATCCGATTCCTAAATTTCAAATGGGAGTTGATTTAGTATTAAAGTATAAAAACTTCGATTTTAATACTTTCTTGTTCTGGAATTATGGAAATGATATCTATAATTATACTAAATGGTGGACAGATTTGAGAGGATTTGTGGGTGGTGTAAGTCAGAGAGTATTGGATAATTCTTGGTCGCCAACCAATACTGGTGGAAATCTTCCAGTCCTTAACACAAATGATACTTATTCAGGCTCAATTTCTAATTCATTTTATGTGGAAAAAGGCTCATTTCTAAGAATGCGTACACTTCAATTGGGATATACATTACCTGGAGATATCGCTAAGAAATTAGGATTGAATAGAGCAAGAGTGTATGTAACTGGTCAGAATATGTTTACAATAACCAACTATTCTGGACCAGACCCAGATATTGGTATTCAAGGAGGAGACTTAACTATGGGTGTGGACCAATTTAGAACTCCTCAGCCAAGAACATTTATTGTAGGATTAAATTTTGGGTTTTAATTAACAAAAAAATAAAACAATGAAATATAAACATAAAATAATAACTGCGACAATAGCTTTAGGTTCATTGATTGCATATTCTTGTAAAGATTCATTCCTTGAGCAATCCCCCTTAGGTGCAATTTCGGAAGTGTCTTTAGCAAACAGTACGGGAGTAAATGGTTCATTGGTTAATGCTTATAGAACTTTAACAGGTTCAAACATCGGAAACTGGTACACAAGCCCAATGAATTGGGCTTGGGGAGGCGTCAGAGCAGATGATGCCTATAAAGGAACAGAAGCAAGTGACCAGAATCAATTAAACCCCATTGAAAGATTTGAGGTTTTGCCCGATAATGGTTCAGTTAGCGATAAATGGAGAGCATGCTATGATGGAATAGGAATGTGTAATGTAACATTACGATTGCTAAAAGCAGCTAAGGATATTTCTGCTACTGATGCTAAAAGAATAGAAGCTGAGCTTAGATTTCTTAGAGGCTATCATCATTTTGAAGCAAGAAGGGTCTTTAAAAATGTAAGTTTTGTGGATGAAAAAGTGATTTCCACCGAGGATTATAAAAGCCAAAAAAATGATGTTGATATTTATCCACAAATTGAAACAGAATTAAAATTTGCCTTTGATAATTTACCAGAAAAGCAGGCTCAGTTAGGTAGAGTTAATAAGTGGGCAGCAGGCGCCATGTTGGGAAAGGTTTATTTATACCAAAATAAATTTGCCGAAGCAAAAGCTATGTTTGACCAAGTATTAGCAAACGGTGTAACAAACAAAGGTGAGAAATATGGTTTGTTAGATAACTTTGCTGATGTTTTTAAAGGAGACTTTGAAAATAGTAGAGAATCTATTTTTGCCGTTCAATATACAGTTGGAGATGGTACTGGAGGAGCAAATAGTAATAAAGATGCAGAATTGACAAACCCTCATAATGATGGACCAGGAGGATGTTGTGGTTTTTATCAACCCTCACAAACATTTGTTAATTCTTTCAAAACGGATGCCAACGGATTGCCATTATTGACAACTTATAATAATGTAGATGTTAAAAATCAAGAAAGTAACCCAACAGACTTTCCTGATAAAGGGCAATTTGATCCACGTTTAGATTGGTCTGTTGGCCGTGTGGGAGTACCTTATTTAGATTATGGAGTGGCAAAAAGTTCTTGGATAAGAAACTTGGCAAATGGTGGACCTTTTATCCCTAAGAAATTTATCCAATTCAAATCAGAAGTAGGCAAATACTATATTGCAGGTGGTTGGGGACAAGCTCAATCAGGCAAAAATATTTATATTATGCGTACCGCAGATTTACTTTTGATGGCTGCAGAGGCAGAAATTGAAGTAGGCGATATGAATAAAGCTCGAGACTATGTCAATCGTGTTCGTGCAAGAGCTGCATCACCTGCTGGATTTGTTATGGATGAAACTGGAAAACCTGCTGGAAATTATGTGGTTAGGCAATATACAGCACCATGGAATGATAAAGCATTGGCACGTTTAGCAACACGTCATGAAAGACTTATCGAATTAGGAATGGAAGGACATAGATTCTTTGACTTAGTGAGATGGGGTATTTCTCAAAGCACAATGTCTGCCTATTTGGCTAAAGAATCGGCTAAGCGTTCTCATTTAGCTGGTGCAACATTCTCATCAGCTAAAGACGATTATTTGCCTATCCCTCAAGGAGTTATTAATCAGAGTGGTGGTAATATTAAGCAGAATAGATAGATTTCTCAAATTTAAACAAAAAAAGAGATAGCATTTGCTATCTCTTTTTTTGTTTAAATTATTATAAAGTTGTTTTACAAGTTAATATCATTAATTTTGTAAGCTAACATAAGTTAGTATTCTTAAGAAATATTGAACGGTTTTACTTTAATCGCTTGAAAGGCAGCTAAATGCCAATACTGAATTCAGATAATTGTGCTCAAGAAATTCCTCCTGTAATGTGAGTTGGAAAAGCTATTGATATGAAACACAAAACATGTTTTATATCCATACCTTGGAAGCTTACGTGGCAAATTCTAAATCGAAAAAACTTCCACTGTTTACTCACCGCAAAACAGTTTATGATTTTATGTTTTTGACTCGGGGCAAAATTGTTCGAAATAAAGGCATATATTCTACTGAGTTCTCAGAAAATACCTTTTTCTTCTTACCCGCCACTCAGATTACCACCATAACATCTATGTCTTGGGACGCCCAAGGATATTACTGCAATTTTAATTTAGACATTTTTAGCAGTAGTTTTTATCTCAAAGAATTTATTGAGCTTTTTCCCTTTTTTAATCATACGGCTAATCCTATTGTAGAAGTAGATGAGGAGGCTACAGAATTCATCTTACAACTTTTAAAACGGATAGAGAAGGAGTATAAATCGGAAGATTGTAATTTAAGTTTTATGGCTTCTGCTCTTTCAACTCTATTACATGAAGCAAGTCGATTTACGGAATTGAAAAGTAAAAATAAGGATACGTCTGCTACTCGTATTGCTGAACGGTATAAAATAGCTTTGGGCAAAGACATTCAAGAAAAACAAAAAATTAGTTATTACGCCGATCAACTTTCTGTAACGACCGAATATTTAAATCGTTGTGTAAAAATCACTTTTGGCAAAACCTCTCACGAACTGTTAGACGAAATGATTATTCTTGAAGCCAAAGTTCTCCTTAAACAATCTTCTCTCAATATCAGTGAACTTGCCTTCAAAATTGGCAAACAAAATCCAAGCGATTTCATACAGTTTTTTAAGACTAAAACAGGATTTACCCCAAAAGAATATCGTAAACAGATTTGATTATGATTTTCTATTTTATCATCCTGCTAACAGTAAATTAATAATTGTATCTCTAATACTGTTAAAAATTCCCTTGGTCTTGCTATATTAATAAAACAAGATAAGTAAAATTTCAGAAAGAATAATTATGAACCTGTTTAAACAGAATTATTCAAACTCCTTCAGGAGAAAATAATCAATTTGCTTACCTACTAATGCCTACTTAAAGTTATATTTGAGGATAAATTATTACAAATCACTTCATCCAAAACAACCTCAATTTATGATTAATAAAGTAGTAAAAGATGCAGAAACTGCCGTTGCAGATATTCCCAACGGTGCAACATTGATGTTGGGCGGTTTCGGACTCTGTGGTATTCCCGAAAATTCTATTGCCGCCTTAATTGACAAAGGCATAAACGACTTAACCTGTATATCTAATAATGCAGGCGTTGATGACTTTGGCATTGGCCTGATGTTGAAAACCCGTCAGGTTAAAAAAATGATTTCATCGTATGTGGGTGAAAATAAGGAGTTTGAGCGCCAATTGATGTCAGGAGAATTGGAAGTCGAACTCATACCACAAGGTACCCTTGCCGAGCGTATTCGAGCTGGAGGTGCAGGTATTCCTGCTTTTCTTACCCCTGCGGGCGTGGGAACAGAAGTGGCTCAAGGCAAGGAAATTAGAGAAATTGAGGGTAAAAAATACATAATGGAATCGTGGCTTCGGGCAGATTTTGCCATTGTAAAGGCTTGGAGAGGTGATACATCAGGTAATTTAATTTTCAGAGGAACAGCCCGAAATTTTAACCCTATGATGGCAGCGGCCGGTAAAATAACTATCGCCGAAGTAGAAGAACTTGTTCCAACAGGCACATTTGACCCAAATGACATTCACGTACCTGGAATTTATGTACAGCGCATTTTTGAAGGAAAAAACTATGAAAAAAGAATAGAGCAAAGAACCGTAAGTAAGTCTGAGAATGTTGAAGATAATAATACTGAATTTTACGAATTTGGCAAGGGACTCACAAAATTTGGTATCGCAAAACGTATTTCTCAAGAACTTAAAGATGGTTACTATGTAAATCTTGGTATCGGAATACCTACCTTGGTGGCTAATTATATTCCAGAAAATATCAACGTAGTTCTCCAATCTGAAAATGGTTTATTGGGCATAGGACCTTTCCCAACTGAAGAAAAGGTAGATGCTGACTTGATAAATGCAGGTAAACAAACTGTTACGATGCAGCAAGGTTCTGCCTTATTCAGTTCTGCCGAAAGTTTTGCCATGATAAGAGGAGAACATGTGGACTTAACGATTTTGGGAGCAATGGAAGTTTCAGAAAATGGCGATATTGCTAACTGGAAAATTCCCAATAAGATGGTGAAAGGTATGGGGGGAGCCATGGATTTAGTAGCTTCAGCCAAAAATATCATTGTAGCCATGCAACACGTTAATAAAGCTGGAGAGTCTAAACTCTTGAAAGCCTGTACTTTACCCCTTACAGGATTGAATTGTGTGAAGAAAATCGTAACCGAATTAGCTGTTTTGGAAGTCTTACTCGAAGGTGGCTTCAAACTCTTAGAAGTGGCTCCAGGCGTGAGTATTGAAGACGTTCAACGTGCTACCGAAGGAAGATTGATTATATCTGACGAGGTGAAAACAATTAAAATATAATTAGCAAAACCAATAGGAAGCATAAATTTTTATGCTTCCTATCATTTCTACAGAGTTATTTACTTACCATCATCCCCTTCTTAATTTCTACTCTATCAGGCAAAATCATGGCTGAAGGAAAAAGCTCTTTGATATCGGAAAAGTACCTTTCAGCATCCATTCTATTTAAAAAATCACCAATTTTTACTTTATAAATAGGTTGTTGATAACTCAAGTAAGGAAAAATTTCAGGATATTTTTGGTACGTGTAAATCTTAGCATCATCGGCAGCTTTACGGTCATTGCCCACATAAATCTGGATTCTGTAACCATTGGCAAATTTAATGCTTTTGTTATGTATGGCAATAGTGTCTAAAATAGCATCCAAGCGTTTATTGACGTGCATAGGGCCCTCTGATACTTTTGAGGAGGTCTTGGTCGTATTTTTTTCAGTCGAGATAATATCGGGTTCCATTGAAGATTTGTATCGAGGACGATATTGAGACAAATCTTCATTCACCGCCTTTTTTGAAGACGATTGGGTAGTAGTAGTAGTGTTGCCCGAACTATTACCTCCTGAAACCTTCACCGAAGAGGCACAGCTACTTAAAAAGAGACTTGAAATAACAAAATAAGTAAGAATATGGCGTTGCATCATATTTAGTTTTGGTTGGTGATTCAAAGATACAATTTTTGTCTTTAACTTGAAATACCCTTTCCACATTGTAAATTTGTAATTGCTAATTCGATAGATTAGTGAGTTGTGATTTAATGATTATTGAAGGGAATAATCACTAAATTACAACTCAACAATCATAACTAAAAAGAATGATTATACAACAAAACATATCCTTAAAACCGTTCAATACTTTTGGTTTAGAAGCCATTGCAAAATATTTTGTTGAAGTAAACTCTGTTTCTGAATTAAAAAAAGTTATTCAAAGCCATGATTTACAGTTAGTTGATAAATTATTTTTAGGTGGAGGAAGCAATATTCTGCTCACGAAAAACTATGATGGTTTAGTAATAAAAATTAATCTGAAAGGTATTCAAAAGTTGTCGGAAGATGAGGCCCATGTATATATACAGGCAGGTGCAGGTGAAAATTGGCATCAATTGGTGATGTATAGCGTTGAAAATCAATACGCTGGTATGGAAAACATGTCGCTTATTCCAGGAACAGTTGGGGCTGCACCTATGCAAAACATTGGGGCGTATGGTGTAGAAATAAAAGATATTTTTGAAGAATTACACGCTCTGAATCTTGAAACCTTAGAAATAGAAACTTTCAAATTAGTAGATTGTCATTTTGGGTATCGTGAAAGTATTTTTAAGCACGAAGCCAAAGGAAAATATGTTATCACTTCGGTAACTTTCAAATTAAATAAAACGCCCGTTTTTAAAATTTCATACGGTGATATTCAGAAGACATTAGCAGAAATGAATGTTACGGATTTATCCATCAAAGCCGTGAGCGATGCTGTTATTTCCATCAGAAAAAGCAAATTGCCCGACCCTGCCGAAATCGGTAATTCAGGAAGTTTCTTTAAAAATCCAGAAATTCCGAAGGCTCTATATGATGATTTGAAAGCAAAATTTGAAAATATTCCGAATTATCCTATCAATGAAACCACCGTAAAGGTACCAGCTGGTTGGCTCATTGAACAGGCAGGTTGGAAAGGCTTCCGAGAGGGCGAAATAGGCGTTCACGCTCGTCAAGCCTTAGTTTTAGTCAATTATGGCGGAGGTACTGGGGAACAAATCAAATCATTATCCACAAAAATACAGGCTTCTGTTTTGGAGAAATTTGGAATTTCCTTGAGTACAGAAGTTAATTTTATATAAAAAATGGCACAAAATAGCACGCAGATAACGCAGATGCTGTGCAACGCAGATTTTCGCAGATTTTTGTTTACCTAAAAATGTAAACAGTTTTAATAGCAATTTATGATTAAGGTTATTAGCTAATTATAAAAAAATCTGCGAAAATCTGTATTGCCGATAGGCATCTGCATTTTATGCGTGCTAACAAAGGAGTGCCAACAAACACATGAACATTCCAAAACTAAAAAACTTAGACAAAAATAATTTCTTTCTCATGGCAGGAAGTTGTGCGATTGAAAGCCGTGATTTGGCTTTTGAAATTGCTGAAAAAATAAAAGCAATCACCGACCAATTCGGGATTCCGTTCATTTTCAAAGGCTCATATCGCAAGGCTAATCGTACTAAATTAGACTCTTTTACGGGCATTGGTGACATTACAGCTCTGGAGATTTTACAGGAAGTTGGTAATTATTATGACCTTCCGACGGTTACGGATATTCACGAGTCACAAGAGGCAGCGATGGCAGCAAAATATGTAGATGTTTTGCAAATTCCTGCTTTTCTGTGCC
>JANPIG010000760.1:0-1181 GCA_031424875.1 Cytophagales bacterium | reverse complement strand
CGAAGTTATCTTGGTAGGTGGTTCAACTCGTATTCCAAAGGTAGTAGAAGAAGTAGAAAAATATTGGGGCAAAAAAGCGTCAAAAGGTGTAAACCCTGACGAAGCCGTGGCTTTAGGTGCTGCCATTCAAGGCGGTGTTTTGACGGGTGAAGTGAAGGATGTACTCTTATTGGACGTTATTCCGTTGTCATTGGGTATCGAAACAATGGGTGGAGTATTCACTAAATTGATTGAAGCCAACACGACTATTCCAACAAAAAAATCGGAGACTTTCTCAACCGCCTCAGACAATCAGCCTTCGGTAGAATTGAACGTATTGCAAGGCGAGCGTCCAATGGCGACTAATAACCGTTCATTAGGTCGTTTCCACTTAGACGGAATTCCACCTGCACCACGTGGCGTGCCACAAGTAGAAGTTACTTTTGATATTGATGCTAACGGTATTTTACACGTTTCGGCAAAAGACAAAGGAACAGGCAAAGAAAGCAATATCCGTATCGAAGCATCAAGTGGTTTGACCGACGCTGAAATCGAAAGAATGCGTCAGGAAGCTAAGGCTAACGAAAACGAAGATAAAGCAGAGAGAGAAAAAATCGAAAAAATCAACCAAGCCGATTCATTGATTTTCCAAACGGAAAAACAATTGAAAGAGTACGGCGAGAAACTTTCGGAAGGAAATAAAACCGCCATCGAAAATGCTTTGGCAGGTTTACGCACCGCCCACGGTACACGTGATGTAGCGGCGATAGACACAGCATTAGAAGCACTCAACAACGCTTGGGCGGCAGCCTCGCAAGAGATGTACGCACAAACGGGAGGAGAAGCCAACCCAATGGGCGGCGAAAACGGACAACAAACCGCAGACGCTGGTTCAAGTTCACAAGCGGAAGATGTGCCTTTTGAGGAGGTTAAGTAAGAGTTAGAGTTTTAAGTGAAAACGCCCTTGGATTTGGTTCTGAGGGCGTTTTTTTGGTTTTGATAAATTCAAATGTTTATAAAAATACAAGAAAATGCAATTCGTTTTTTCATATCCTTATAAAGACAAACTATCATTAATAATATTAAAATTGTAACGTAAAAAAAATAAATTAGTATTTTGTTTTTTTAGAATTACCCTTTTTTCAAAAAGCCTTTAAATCAAACAGATTAATGGTTTTAAAGGAAAAATTAGCTTTTTACTT
>JANPIG010000759.1:0-2044 GCA_031424875.1 Cytophagales bacterium | reverse complement strand
CCAATCTTTGGCAATAAATTTATAGACATTGCTCAGTCCCGTGCGATATGAATTGAGGCTTGAGACCCAGTTATTTAATACCAAATTATTACGTTTCATAAATAAACATGCTGCCCGAGTGGAGGCATGGATGTTTTTGCGTTCGTCAATTTGTTCGTCTATCCGCAACCCAAAATCTAAGGCCGTTTCACGCTTAAATTGCCAAAAACCAACGGCATTGGATTTGGAAATGGCATCGGGCAGTAAGCCAGATTCTTGCACGGCAAGATACTTAAAATCGTCAGGAATTCCTTCAGTCGCAAGCATCGTCTCAATGATGGGAAAATATAAGGCGATACGGTCTAACTTGGCATTTAGATACGTTTTGTTGCTCGTAAGGGTCTTGATGTCGTTTTGGATGAGGGCTTGAGCCTCCTTTGAGAGCGTTACATTAATTCCTACAAACTCTATAGTTTCGGGAACTGGATTTGACTGAGCTACTGTAAAAAATGTCTTGAAAAACAATAGTAGCACAGTAACATGAAGCATTGGCGGATTTTTCATTTTACTGGTATGAGTTGTTTGATTTTAGATTGGCTGAGGTCGCATTCGACTTTCGGATTTCTGGTTTGCTGGGGTCATACTTGACTCTTAACTCCCTGATTTATCCTTCACAATCTTTCGTAGATGCCAAAACAAAAGCCGTGCCAGTTTTGGGTATTTATTAATTAGAGTAATTGATTTGTTAAATTATATTCACCTGATTCCTTAATTCCTAATTCCCTAATCTTTAACTACTTAATCCCTAATTACCCGATCTTTCATCCCTAATCCCTACTTACCTTTCTACAAATCATTAATCCATCTCTAATTGGCATCAGAAGATTTTCTGTTCGGGGGTCGTTATGACACATTTTGTTGAAATCTAAGAGCGTTTGAGTATCTCTATCAACTTTCTTATCTTCTTGATTATCAGCAACTTTTCCACTCCAAAGCACATTATCAGAAATGATATATCCGTCAACCTTTACTTTATCAAAAACTAAATCATAATAATTTTGATAATTGATTTTGTCAGCATCAATAAAAACCATATCGAAGGTTTCATGGAGTGTTGGAATAATCTCAGCTGCATCACCGATTCTGTAATCAATCTTTTCTGCAAAAGGTGATTCATTGAAAAAGCCACGAGTAAAATTTTCCAATTCTTCATTAATATCAATGGTGATAATCTTACCTTTTTCAGATAAACCTTCCGCCAGACAAAGGGCCGAATAACCAGTGTAAGTTCCAATTTCCAGAATCCTGTCAGGACGCATCATGTGTGAAAACATCGCCAAGACACGTCCCTGCAAATGCCCTGATAACATTCTGGCTTGTAGAATTTTAGCGTGTGTTTGGCGGTTGAGTTTTGCCAATAAATCACTCTCTGGTGAGGTATGATTTTCGGAATAATCGTTAATGTTTTTTGGTAAAAAGTCCATATTATGTAACACGGGAATCTGTCTCGTGAATTGTTTACTCATGGCATGACTCAAAGTCATGCCATGAGTGTAAAGTTATAATTTTTGATAAAGTGTATTTAATTGCCCAGCAACCCTCTCCGCAGAAAACTTTTTAATATGCTTTTGCCCTGCCTCAACCAACTGTTTTTGTAAATCTTTATTCACTAAAACGCTCATCATTTTATCTGCCAAATCGTCAATATTGGCAGGGTCTGCGTATAATGCACCCGCACCACCAGCCTCTTCCAAACACGAACCCAAAGCCGCAACCACTGGTACGCCTGAATGTAAAGCCTCCACAATCGGAATGCCAAAACCTTCAAAAAAAGAAGGATACGCAAACAGGGATGCCCCTTGATAAAGGGCTGGAAGGTCTTGAAAAGGTACTTTATTTAAAATTTTGACATTCTGAACGTTATTTTCTTGAATATATTTTTCAATCTGTTCTTGATATTTTGAACGTCCGCCGACTAAGATTAATTGATAATTACTGAGGTTCAATTTGTGAAAAGCAGCCACTAAAATGCCCTGGTTTTTTCGCTCAATAATGGAGCCAACCG
>JANPIG010000758.1:0-7769 GCA_031424875.1 Cytophagales bacterium | reverse complement strand
TAAATATGTAAAAGACCTCACGGGGGCTTTATCTGACAAAAACTTAGTAGTAAAATTGCCTAATGATTTGGCCTTGAATATGTCTTATCGTTTCCAGTTTTTATCACAAAGTCCGTACATTACTGCTGAGAGTAATTTGTTTAAAATAAAACCCAAAATTACGGCTGTCTTGAGTACCATTACTAAAGAAGCAGAAATCTATGAAAAATCTCCTTTAGAAATGAAGATAGACTTTACGGGTGAATCTCCTTGGAATGTACTACTTTTAGACGGTACAAAACTTGATAACGTAAAAGATAATCCTCTGTTAATCAACAGAATAGCGGATGTGAATAAAGCTAATTTTGGTATTCAGTCGGTCAATGGAACTTGTGGTGAAGGTACAGCACTTGGCTCTGTAAAATATAATGTGGTGTATTTGCCCTTACTTTCCACAAGTCTTCTTAGTGATTCTGTGGTATGCTTAGGTAAGAGTATTGAGGTGCCTTTTGTGGTGAGTAAAGGAAAATTTAGAGCGGATAATAATTTCAAAATTGAATTCCAAAACCTGAGAGATAACGCTGTTTTTTCTTTTCCCGTAACCACTACTCAAAACCCTGTAGCAGTTACCGTTCCGAAGACCATTGCTTCTGATAAATATCGCATCAGAATTGTTGGCTCAAACCCGCTGACAGAAGGCACTTGGTCGCCAGTGAATCTGTTTGTGCGTCCACAACCAACTGCCAAAATACAAGGTTCAGTAGAAACACTATCGGGTGATACAGGAGAAATATACGTAACTACCACGGGTAATGCTCCTTGGAAAATTACTTTGAGTGACGGACGACAATTTACTACCTATCGACCAGAGTTAGCAATACCCGTAAGTCCCTTATCAACAACCACTTATACACTTCAGAGTATTAGTGACGTATGTGGAGAAGGCTCGGTTTCAGGAGTGGCTTCAGCAAGGATTTATGCAGATTCAGAATTGGATGAACTTGTAAAGCTGGCTCCAAATCCCACAACAGATGTTACTGAAATAAGAATTTCTCAAGCGATGACTAAGTATTTCAAAGAAGTATTGATTTATAATTCCTTAGGACAAAATGTATATTCACAAGTAAAGATGAATGCCATGGACTATCCCATTAGAGTTCAACTTGCCATTGGAACGTATTACGTAAAAGTTGTTACTGACAAAGGTATATTTTATCGAAAGCTTGTAAAATATTAATCGCTATATAACAAAAAAATCCCCACAAACGCCATTCGTCTATGGGGATTTTGTTTTTACGAAAAATAAAATTATTTCGTACCTGATTTCTTGCGAGTAGTAGCTTTTGCAGGAGCAGGTGTTGCAGCTGGAGCTGGTGCAACCTTAGAAACTACTGGTGCTGGTGCTGGCTCAGCCTTTTTATCATCTGCCGCTGCTTTTGGAATAACTTCGCCTTTGATAGTCAAAGCAATTTGTGGCGTTTCAGAGTTACTGATAACCGTAATATTTTTATTGAAGTTTCCTGGACGACCTGATGAGTTGAAAGAAGCCTTCACAAAACCTGTTTTACCTGGCATTACTGGCTCTTTTGTCCAATCTGGCGTAGTACAACCACATGAAGGCTGTGCGTTTGAAATCACCACTGGAGCCGTTCCTGTGTTAGTAAATTCAAAGGTATGAGTAGCCTGAACGCCCTCTTCTACTTTACCAAATTCATGTGTTTCTTTGGTGAACTTGATAATTCCTTGTGCGTTAGCGAATGTGGCAACGAACAAAAATGCGAATACAAAAAGTAATTTTTTCATGATTAATATTGATTTGTTTTTAATGTTTATGATACCTTTTAATCTAAAAATTTTAACAAATAAAAGGGAAATTATATTTTAAGCGAAAATATTTGAACAAATTTTAGAAAATTGTTGTGGTAATTTTAACCAAACAAAATTCTTTGAACTCGTTGCTCAATCTTCATACTTCAATGCTAATTTCATTTTTACAAAACAAAAGTATATGCTCTGAATAAGTTTGCAAAATCTTTGCCAATCTTTAACAAATCATTAACAATACTTTATACAGGTAGGTTCGAGATATATTGTTTGTTGTACTAATTAAATTTGTGTATTTTTGAGAAGAATTTTCGATGTTTGATGTTCGATGTTTGGTTTCAATGAATATTAGCTTACCCAAAACGAACCTCAAGAAATGAATTGGAACGTCGACTGAACCATCAGCGACATAACCCAAACATCGAAAACCAAACATCTCACATCGAAAAACCCTCCTGCCTTGGAAAAAGAATTACTATCTGAAACGCTTATCTTCACCAAAGACTCTGTTTTGGTCGATTATCAACTCGCTCGTTTGAGTCGAGAATGTAGTATGTTGGTCAGGAAAGAGGTTTTTGCGGGAAGAGCCAAGTTTGGTATATATGGAGATGGCAAGGAAATGTGCCAAATTGCCCTTGCCCGTGCTATGCAAGCGGGTGATTTCGTTTCTGGATATTATCGTGACCAAACCATCGTAGCAGCGGTAGGTGATATGACTTGGACGCAATATTTCTCTCAACTCTACGGACATCCTGACATTGCTTTCGACCCTCATACGGGCGGACGCACGATGAACAATCACCATGCTACTCGTTGGTTGGATGCGGAGGGAAACTGGCTCGACCAGACCAAACTATACAATTCAATGGCTGGCGTTTCTTCTACTGCAGGGCAAATGCCACGGGCGGTGGGGGCAGCGTATGCTTCAAAATTATATCGTCATCTACCTGATTTGCAGGGAGTTTCAGAAAAATTTACTCGTGGTGGAAATGAAGTTTGCTTCTCTACCATCGGTGATGCTTCCACTTCTGAAGGCATGTTTTTGGAATGTATTAATGCAGCTGGCGTTTTGCAAATACCTTTGGTAATGTCGGTTTGGGATGATGGCTATGGCATTTCTGTGCCTTCGGAATATCAAACGACTAAATCATCTATCTCAAAAGCTCTTGCGGGTTACCAGCGCAATGAAGATGGGGCTGGTTTAGAAATTATTGCCGTGAAAGCATGGGATTATGCTGGGTTAATG
Organism: Cytophagales bacterium; assembly: GCA_031424875.1. Lineage (GTDB taxonomy): Bacteria > Bacteroidota > Bacteroidia > Cytophagales > Spirosomataceae > Arcicella. Next base: position 4,720 of record JANPIG010000758.1, on the reverse strand, counting down.
GAAGCCTATCAAAAAGCCGCTGCCTTGGCTCGTGATTTTCATATTCCATCGTTGATTCACGTGGAGGAAGTTACCCAACAGCAGGGACACTCGGCTTCGGGTTCGCATGAGCGTTATAAATCTGCCGAAAGATTGCAATTTGAAATTGATTTTGACTGTAATACTAAATTTCGTGAGTGGATTCTTGCAGAAGGATTTGCTACCGAAGATGAATTGCAAGATATTGATAATGAAGCGATTAAAGAGGCTCGTCGTTGTCAGAAAGAAGCATGGACAGTCTATATGGATTCTGTGAAACCTGAGCGTGAAGATGCCCTTTCATTGATGTATCAGGCAGCTGCTGAAACCCAAAATGGAGCAGAAGTAAAAGCTATTGCCGAGGATTTACGTAAAGCCATCAACCCAATTCATCACGAAAATGTGGTGGCAGTCAGAAAGGTTTTAAGAGCCTTACGTTTTGAAGATTCACCTGCCAAACAAGGGTTGAAAGAATGGTTAGAGCGTACAGCCGAGAAGAATTTTAATCGTTTTGATTCTTTCCAATACAGTAATTCAGACCAATCTCCGCTGAAAATGAAAGCCGTTGCACCCATTTATGATGCAACGTCGCCAAGCATGGATGGGCGAGAGATTTTGAATAAAAACTTCGATCATTTATTCTCGACTGACCCACGAATTTTTATTTTGGGAGAAGATGTTGGGAAGATTGGCGACGTAAACCAAACCCTCGCAGGACTTCAAGAAAAACATGGAGATTTACGAATTACTGATACAGGAATCCGTGAAATGACCATCGTAGGACAAGGAATCGGAGCGGCAATGCGTGGTCTTCGTCCTATCATCGAAATACAATATTTAGACTATATTCTCTATCCATTTGCGACCCTTTCGGACGATTTAGCTTGTCTGCATTATCGCACGGTGGGCGGACAAAAAGCTCCTTTAATTATCCGTACTCGTGGGCATCGTTTGGAAGGAATATGGCACTCAGGCTCTCCAATGGCAGTTTTATTGGGCGGACTCAGAGGCATACACTTGTGCGTACCTCGTAATATGACACAGGCGGCAGGAATGTACAACACCCTCCTAAACTCAGACGACCCAGCCATTGTGATTGAGTGTTTGAATGGATATCGTTTGAAGGAAAAATTACCCAATAACCTTCACGAAATGCGAGTTCCTTTGGGCATTCCAGAGGTGATTCGTGATGGGCGTGATGTGACGATTGTAACGTATGGTTCGATGTGCAGGATTGTGATGGAAGCCGCTCGTCAGTTAGAAGAAATTGATATTTCGGTGGAAGTGATTGACGTTCAGACGCTTTTACCTTTTGATGTTACGCACCGCATCGTGGAATCCATTAAAAAGACCAACAGAGTGATTTTTGCCGATGAAGATATGCCAGGCGGTGGTTCGGCGTATATGATGCAACACGTCTTGGACGAACAAAATGCCTACCGTTATTTAGATTCAAAACCCCTTTGCTTAGCGGCAGTTCCTCACCGCCCAGCGTATAGTTCAGACGGTGATTATTTCTCAAAACCCAACGCCGAGAACGTTTTTGATGCCGTTTATGCGATGATGAGCGAGTTTAATCCTGTGGCTTTTCCGAAGATTTATTAGAGGTTTTTTTGAGGTGCCAAATTGGCACCTCAAAGCTAATATTAAAGACTTAATTTGCAATATTTTTGAGTATGTGGTCACAATTTGTGATGACATAAAGTAGTTATACGAAGCGTATGAGCAATAAATGGGGTATGTCATCACAAATTGTGATGACATACCCTTAACCACTAATAAAAAAATAAACAATGGAACTTACCCTTATTCAAACCAGAATCCATGAAGTCCGAGGACAGAAAGTGATGTTAGATTTTGACCTTGCAGAATTGTATGAAGTCTTAACAAAAAACTTAAATCTGGCAGTAAAGAGAAACTCTAAAAGATTTCCAGATGATTTTATGTTTCAGTTAACAAAGGAAGAATGGAAAAGTTTGAGGTTGCAAATTGAAACCTCAAAAGGCAGCGGAGGGACAAGATATTTGCCCTACGCTTTCACAGAACAAGGTTTGGCAATGTTAAGTGGAATTCTTAATTCAGATGTTGCTATTAATGTCAATATCAATATTATGAGAGCCTTCGTGATGATGAGACAATATGCGTTGAATTATCAGGATTTAGCCACAAAGATATCAGCCTTAGAACAGAATTATAATAAACAGTTTGCCAATGTATATGAGGCGTTGGATTATCTTACTAATGAAAAGGCTATTGAAGATAATAGACCTGCAATAGGTTTTTTAAAGGAATAATTTGAAAGCAATCGTAAAAAAGGTTAAATTCGTAAAATCAATAACTTGAATTATGGTAGCACAAAAACTTTCCCCTATTCAATTAGAACTTTTGAAGGTTTATTCATTTAGTCCTTCAAATGAAGACGTATTGGCTATAAAAGAAATGTTGGCTCGTTATTTTTCTAACAAAATGATTAATAAAATTGGTCAAGCCGCAGAAGAAAATAATATTTCGGAAGAAGATTTATCTAATTGGTTACACGAAAATGACTAAGCCTTGCATTGTTTTAGGCACAAACGTTTTCTTGGTTTCACTCGCTCCACAGTATAAATATCACTGGATTTATCAGTACATCCTTGCAGGTAAATTTGAACTTTGTTTGACTACCGATATTTTACTCGAATACGAGGAAGTTATCTCTCAACGCTACGGAATTGAACGGATTGATGGAATGTTTAATTACCTCTTGCTCCTCTCAAACATCAGTCTTTATACTCCCTCATTTCGTTGGTATCTAATTGAAAATGACCACGATGACCGTAACGACGGACCGCAATAAATTTGTGGATTGTTATGTAACTGCCAATGCCGACCATTTAGTAGGAAACGACAGACATTTTAATATTCTTAATTCAGTTGATTTTCCCAAAATAAATCTCTTAAAATATGAGGAATTTGAGGAAATGTATAAGGATAAAATTTGATAAGCACTTGCCCAAAACCAACAAATCCCCTTTCTTTGTTATTCAATCATAACTCCACTCAACATGAAATTACTCTACGCAATTATTGCCTTCTGTTTATTGATTAGCTACACCCCATTTTCGCAGACCATTTCTTCTAATGCTCCTTTGTGTGGCAATGCTAATTTGACTTTGGAACTCACCGCTACGGGTGGCAGCACCTACGCATGGAAAGGACCAAACAGCTTTACCTCCACCCAACAAAAACCCAGCATCAAAAACGTAAACTACCGAAATAGAGGGGTTTATACCGTTACGATTGATAATAAAACAACACTAACGACGGATGTGAATATCAAAGACCCATTAACTTTTACAGTGCCAAAAGAAATTTTAGTTTGTGAAGGAGGGGCTTTTATAATTGAGCCTAAGAGGTCAAAATTGACGGATTCTACAGAAAATGATGCTCAATATAGTTTTGATACTCCTTTGGGTAAACGTGTTTTTGATTATTATTTTAAAATCCAGAATTTTACCGCCAAAGATGCAGGAACATATAAAGTAAATGGTTATTCATATCTTGGTTGTTCCACTACTCAGGAAGTAAAAGTGACTTTAAATACAAGCAAAAATTGTAAAAGTATTGAAGTTGAAGATTTATCAAAAGTAAAAATGTGTTATGGGCAAGAGGTTTATATTCCTTTTACCAAGAAAGGAGATTTTAAAGCTGGAACTAAATTCAAGGTATATTTGCATAATGGTAGTAATACATCTCCAACGAGTGAATCTCCAACATTAATTGTAGAGGAAAGCCCAATCATTTTAAAAAATGTCAATAATTTCTACAATCAATCTTTTAGAGTATTGATTGTAGCTGATGATAATGAGAAAACTGTTGGAATTTCAAATGACCGTTTTTTTAATCCTTGGTATGAATATGTGAGAAATTATTTAAGCATTTCTTCACAAACTTGTGATTCTGCAAAACTATCTGTTTCATTGACAAAATATAGTTCTGCCCAATGGTATTTAGATGGAAAAGTCATCAATGGGGCTGTCAATAAAGATTTTACAGTAAATAAATCTGGGAATTATTCTTTCAAGTTTATTGGAGATAATACAGATGAAAAAATTGACAAAACCTGCCTCTACGAAAGCCAACCCGTAAAAATAGAACTTGGGAAAATAGAGAAACCTTCCGCTTATGTGAGTAATAATATTGAATTGTGCGTAGGAAAACCAGCTACTTTGAGTGTTTTCTATAAATCCAGTACAAACTACCGTTGGAAAAAAGATGGCATTTATATTGCCAATGCTACAAACACAACTTACCAAACTTTACAAGAAGGAAAATATCAAATAGAAGCTAAGGAAGGGACTTGTACGGCGGTTTCTGATACGGTTGTTTTGAGAAAGGGTCAAGATTTTGTAGATTCATTTATCATTCCAATGGCAACAGGTTCAACGATGATATTTGATAGTCTGAACCGTGTCTATAAGGCTTGTAATAACCAAGTTTTTGATTTAAGTATTTTTGGAGTTCCTAAAAATTCAAAATATCAATGGTTCAAAAACAATGAGTTATTGAAAGATACTCTTGATGTAATTAAAAACATTAAAGGGGAAGGACGTTATTTTACGAGAATCAGATATGGACAGTGTGAAGTTATCTCAAAAAGTATTGACATCAAGTATAGCAACAGCGTAAAGATACCTATATATAATAAAAATATTGAAAAATG
>JANPIG010000757.1:0-2405 GCA_031424875.1 Cytophagales bacterium | reverse complement strand
TTTGGCAGACTTAATAAAAATAGGATTTCCACCAACGGCACGAAACGCACGCACAGGCGAGTTTACGCCCCCAGGAATAAAGTTTTTTGCTCTCTCAAAAAGTAATTGTGAATTGGTCATAGTATCGGTGATGGGCGGACGGCAAATGGTGAACGATTTGTTCAGCGAGCCGTTGGCTTCATTCTTAGTTCTTAGTTCAATAGGGCTTTTGAACTCCATATTTTTGAACTCCATTTTCTTGTAAATCAGTTACCCTTTACCGTTTACCTTGTACCAGCGAGTACAAATTTATAGCCTTGAAAAGTAGTTATTGGTAAAACTTGATTATCTTGAGCTTTGTTAAAATTATACCCTGAAAAATTATAACCCTCCTTATTTAAATCTCTACTATCAAGTCCTTTTCTAACATCATAACCGTATTTTCCGAATAATCTACCCCAAAAAAGGGCTAAATCATAGCCGTGAAAAGCATAATATGAAGGCAAAACACCATATTTATTTAAATAATCTTTTCTAAAACTATCCGCTTCTGGCTTTTCAATGTCCACAAATTCAGGATCAAGACAATATACTTCTCTGGAAGAAAGCGAAGTATTGCTCAAATTTGACGAATTGAAAGCTTCCGCAGTGGTGATGAGGGGAGCATCAACAGACTTTTTATTTAAAGCAGCCAACATTGAAAGTCCAGCCTTTTTATCCGACGTTGCCATGAAAACATGACTTACTTTTCTATCGGGTAATTTATTGCTAATATCGTCTGAATAAGGTATTACCTTTTCAAACTTAACTATTTCATAACCAACCTTTTGCATCTGTTGACGATAGGTTTCTGCCATCGTAGAATCATTCTCAGAATCAGTATAGTAGATGGCAGTGCTTCGTCCCATAAAGGGTTGTTTTCTAACAAAATCTGATGCTTTTATGGCTTGTGTAACGGTGGAAGGTTGAGCTAAAAATGAAAGATTATAATCTTGAATTAACATTTTATTATTGGACATTGGATTAACAATCGGAATTTGATTTGTTTCACAATAGGCCATCGCAATTTTGTTGGTGTTGGCATAAAGCGGTCCAATTAATAAATCCATTTTCCTAAATGATTGATTATTAACTAACTCCAACATCTCATCAGCATCATTTGATACGTCATACGTAAATACATTAACGGTAATTCCTTCTTTCAACAAAGCTGTTTTTGCCATCTTCATGCCTTGATATAAATCTAAAGTATATTGATTCCTTCGATTTTTTTCTGGTTCAATCGTCTCAATTTCAAATGGCAGAAGCAAGCCAAAATTAAAATAGCCTTTGTTTACTTGTATATTAGTCATGACAGGGGGCGTTTGAATGACTTCGGGTGTTTTGGCTCTCTTTTCGACTAAAATACTTTCATTGGGAAATTTTTTAAACAAATCCTGTAATAACTTAGGCGACTGAATTTGATAAACAAAATAAGCTTTCATCTCAGATAAATCATCTTGCAAATGCTCAGATTTAATCAAATTACTATACTTAAAAGCTTCATCATAATTTTTTTCTTCAAAAGCAATATTTGCCAAAAGGTAAGTAACTTCGTCACTCTGAGACCAACCTGGATAAAGAACTATCAAATTCTTCAAGGTTGTTTTTGCCTCAAAATATTTTTGCATCTTTACCGAAGATAAAGCATTGAAATAAAAAGAATAAGGAACAAGAGGCGTTTCAACTCGATTATTGCAAAGTGCTGCAAACTCGAATTGAGCCTTTTCAAAATCATTATTCTTGAAAGTTTGTTGAGCTTTTTTATACGCTATTTCGTAGTCAGAAGCATTTTTTTGAGCATTTGCAGTTGAAATGAGACTCAAAAGCAACAACGCATAAATTATCTTTTTAAGCATAAATTTTGGATATTGACTGTTTTATACAAAGATAAAAAAATGACTTCAAAGTTTATAAGTTTAGGAGTTGAAAGTTTCAATCAAGAGCATCAGCACCTAAACACCTCAACTTCCAAACCCTTAAATAAAATGAATATTACTTGGTATTACAAACATTTTAAAGATCTCACAACCAACGAATTATACCAGATTCTTCAGCTTCGAAATGAAGTTTTTATTGTAGAGCAAAACTGCCCTTTTCAAGATTTGGACGATAAAGATTTCAAGTGCTATCATTTAATGGGATTCGATACCGATTCGCAAAAAATTTTAGCCTATACTCGCATTGTACCTGCGGGCGTATCTTATGAAGAAGCTTCCATAGGGAGGGTTGTTACCTCAACACAGGCACGTGGCGGAGGGATTGGTAAGGTATTAATGTTGAAATCCATCGAATTGTTAGAAACACTTTTTGGGGGTGTTTCTATCAAGATTGGGGCTCAGTATTATCTCAAAGAATTCTACCAATCATTTGGTTTTCAGCAAGTT
>JANPIG010000756.1:0-2469 GCA_031424875.1 Cytophagales bacterium | reverse complement strand
AAAAAAATTAACAATTCCTTTTGACGCTTCATTGCCTTTTACGAAACTCTTACTTGGTAAAGGCGATTGTAGAGTAGTTTTTCCATTTGGTTCATTAGACAAGCCCGTAGGTTGGCCAGAATAATTATGAAAAAGAAATTATGGATATTTTTTTTCTTGGGCTTCTTAATGTTAGCCTGTGAAAAACCCAGAATCGTTGATTTGCCAGATCCTATTGTCTTGGTATCATCTGCCTATTTAAAATTGAATACTTCTATTCTTGAAGTAAACTGCGAATCCATCAATCCAGCCAGAGTAAATAAAGAGGAATTCGGAATTGTATGGGCTGAAAAGCCGAATCCAACGATTAATGATAATAGCCAGTACGCAGGCAATAATTCAACAAATGATGGACCTTTTACGGAAGAGATAAGAAATATCAAACCTAATATCAGATACTATATAAGGGGATATATCAAAATTGGTGAAAGATATATTTATAGTGCTGATTATGTATATGAGCCTTTCTTGCCCGCAGGTTGGTCACGAGTTGATGATATACCAAGAGATGGAAACCTCAATATTGATTTTGCGGTAGCAAGGAGTGGGGATAGAGCTGTTTTCTATACAAAAGAGCCAGGGGCTGAACTACTGCAACCGTATTCTTATTTTCCTTTTAATAATTTCTGGTCAAAAGATAGAAACACAGAAGATTTAATTTATGATAAATTTAATTTCGATTTGCAGTATGCTCCGGATAAAATGGCTTACATTTATGGAGGAGGATATATTAGAAATCCTTATGCGGCACAGGAAAAAAAGTATATAAAAACCGTAAATACTGAAATCGGACAATTGGTGGATTTTCCAGGTGAATTAGGTCCTGCGATTGGATTTGGAGCAAGTAACCGAGGATTTGTAATAGAAGCAAAAAACAATCCTTCTATGTATGCCTACGACTATGAAAGTTTTGATTGGCAGAAAATGAAAGACCCACCATTTTCAAATTTTTATAAGATTAAAGCTGCGAGGACTAAAACAGGAGGTTTAATTTTATTGGAATCTAACCCCATAGAAAAACAAGGGATAAAAGTATATGCTTACACGCCAAAAAGTGATACTTGGGAGCAATTACCAAACTTTCCCGCCGATGATAGAAATGAAGGAACATCTTTTGAAATTAATGGTAGAACTTTCTATGGACTCGGGATTTCTAAGAATACAGGGGCGGGGTTAAAAGACATCTGGGAGTTTCAACCAGACACCAAGTCTTGGAAAAAATATGGTGAATATCCAGGGTCTGGCAATATAAGTTTAGCAAAAGTTAAAATAGGCAGTTTCCTTTGCTTTGGTTTGGGTTATGGTGCTTCTCCAACCCAAATTGGAACATATCGTCAATTTCAAGCCTATGATATGTGGATTTTTAGACCTAAATAAATTATAAAAAAAATACCGAATGAGATTAATAAGCTCTCATTCGGTATTTTTGCTTTGTATTTTATATTACAAGCCTTCAGTATTTATTATTTATTCTTTTTGAAAACCTGTAATGTCATATTGTTTCTTGCAATCAGATAGTACCGTGATTTATTAACCATAATAGATTTAATATCACGAACTTCATCATTTAAAACTAATCCACTTTGAGTTGGTATGATAGATTTAAAATTTCCTTTTCCATCACTTTTCAAAATCAGTCCATAGCTTCCATCATAACGTGCTTGATACATACTCGACCCATAAAAATTACCTCCAATGAATACGTCTTTGATACCGTCATTATCGTAATCTTCTAAAAATAAGGTCATTATCTTAGAAGTCTGTGCTAAATATGGTAGCGGTTTTAATTTAAATTTATTTCCTCCTTGATTCTCCAAATAGACTGATTCAAAGGTATTTACCTCTTTTATTTCTGCACCATCCAACTCTTTCTTCTTCAATAATTCATCTATTTCTTTTCCTGCATATTTGGAGTAATCAGTAAAATTCTTATTGATAATACTTGGAATTTGTTTACCCATTTCGTCTTTCGTTGCCACAGGATACCATTTGTCTCCACGATTATATGTCAAAATTTGTTCTACACTTTCATTGGCATCAATATCTTTGATGTACATTTTCAAGATACTTCCCGTAGGGCTTTTTCTAAATTTAGTATTGGTTCCTAAGTTGCCAGCTACAAAATCTATATCTCCATCTTTATCAAAATCATTGGCAACTAATCCTTGCCAGAAACCAGTATTTTGAGATAACCCATTATCCACTAAACTGAATTTGCCCTTGTCGTTTTCATAAGTTTGCACTGCCATCCAGTCTCCAACAATTGTCAAATCAGCGTCTCCATCTTTATCAGTATCCGCCCAAGCAGCATCGGTTATCATACCAGTCATTTGAATTTCAGGGACTAATTCTTTGGTTTTATCAGCATAAACGCCTTTCCCATTATTAATCAAAATATATGATTTTGCTGCTTTCCCGTAATTAAAAGGT
>JANPIG010000755.1:0-4596 GCA_031424875.1 Cytophagales bacterium | reverse complement strand
TAAATACATGACGAACCTAAAAACATTAATTTTGTAACCTTATTTTCGTAAGAGCTATGAATTACATTATTTTGGATGGCTAAGTTTTCATACAAAAAATCGGCTCGATAGGTATTATTGGCAATTATTCCGCCTACTTTGGCGGCTGCCATAAAAACGAATTCAGGTTTTTCGGTTTGAAAGAAATCAGAAACTGCTTGCTGATTACGAAGATCAAGCTCTTTAGAAGTTTTTAAAACGAAATTGGTAAAACCTTTTTCTTGTAATTTTCGATGAATTGCTGACCCCACCATGCCTCGGTGTCCTGCAATGTATATTTTAGAATCTTTTTTCACAAATGAATTTGATATTACGATTTAGCGAAATGGAACGGATATTGTTATGTTTGATTAAATAAAATCATTAATTTTCCGTTTTACAAAGGTAATACATTCATTTTAATCATTCCTTTAATGAAAACTCTTTCTCTTTTTTTTCTATTAATTCTAATTTTTTCTGCCAATATTTCCTTTGGTCAGTCGGATGAATTTAAAACTAAGCTCAAGCCTAAAACTGACACAACTGCCAAGAAAAAAGAAGGCCTTTTGGGAGGATTGGTACAGACTGATATTTTAGATAATATCAAGAATGCTAAAAAGACGATTAAAGATGTAAAGGAAGATATTAAAAATAATAAAGAAGAGTTTAAAAGGGTAAAAGGAGAGCTAGGAGACCTTTCAGCAGATTTAGGTTTAAAAATTAGAAGAGATTCAAATAAGAAAAAAATCAAGAAAAAGCCCAAAGATGAATATGAAGGAATCAAGTTTGAGCTTCGAATTGGTGAGTATGGTTCGGGTACAAGACTGACGGTAGAAGAGATAAACGTTTTGCGAAATCCAGACGAAGCTGAACCCAGTATTTATGCTAAAGAAATCTGGTGGTATGATCCAAAATTGAGACGTATAACCAATGTTCCCAGAAAGGATTTAGATTATGGTGAAATTTGTCATGGACCTTTCAAAAAGTATATAAATGATGAATTGGTGGAAGAAGGGTCCTTTTATGTAGGGGTAAAAGAGGGGCGTTGGGAAACTTATAACCAAGAATACATTTTATTGAGTAAAGATAAATTTAAAGACGGGTTTTTGGCAGACTCTAAATTTTCGTATTATGATAAAGAACAAAAGAAAATAAAAGAAGTAATACCCATAAAATTTGGTAAAGTAACGGGTGAATATCGTGCTTTTTATGAGGGCGGACAGTTGAAAGAAGAAGGCAAATTCGATGATAGTGTGAAGGTAGGTAGATGGCGAGAATATCATCAGTTTGGCTCGATGGGGCGTTTGAGCAAGGAAACGATGCATGCTAAAGATAAATTTGACCCAGCTCCCGCAGAGGTTTTGGTAGAAAGAGATACTAAAGGAAAAATCATTTATGAAGCCCCTAAGAAGGTAAAGAAAAAGGAGGAGGATGAGAATTAATGGTACATGATGAACGGTAAATGGTTGTTTAGTGAAGTATTGTTCCCCTAAATATTTTTAAATAATAGAGAAAAGGAGAGGTCAAATGAATGACTTCTCCTTTTTTGATGCCTTTATAAACGTTTACCTTTTAGAGTTAACTGTGTACCCTAAAAGTCTATTTTTCCAAAAACTTCACCCCTGCATAATTAGTCTTAATCGTAATTTTGGTATTTGAACCTTTGCCGATTTTCCCTTTGTAGGTTTTGGTTGATTGCCAGCCCATTTTGCGGTCGTCATCATCGTTTTCATCTGGATTTACCGTGAATGTCAATTTGCCTTGTGGATATCTGAAATTGGCATAAGTGGTGGTTACTTCAAAATCTGCGTTCACATCGCCATTCACTGGTAATTTTACGGCAGTATAATTTGAACGAATATCAAGACTTTTCAAGGTTTTAGACAATTCTGAGAGCTGTACGCCATCTGAATAACTGATTGATAGTTTACCTGTTTCATTAATTCTTCCAATTTTTCCACTCGAATATTGAAAAGTACCATCTAAGTTATTAATATCGTCTAAAGTTACAGATCCATAATTATTAGTCAATTTCAAGTTATCTGCCTTATCTATATTAAGCTTTGAATAGGCAATGTGCAAGTCGCCATCGTCCATTTGCTTAATATTGCTTGAACCGTATTGTACAAAAATATCTTTGTCTGCCCCTGTAAGGCGATCGGAAGTAAAGCTGCCGTAATTGGAGGTAACTCTCAGGGGGGCAGAAAATTGAGCAATAATGGTTTTGCCGTATTTATTAGAAACTACAAGTGAATTAGTACGAGGCATGTAAATCATATAGTTTACTTCAACGCCTTTCTTGGTGGCTGGACAATTACAATCTTCGCTCTTTTTATCGCTTTTCCAAGACCAATTATTTCCCCAAGACCAACTATCATTATCTGAATCAATAAGGGTTTTAAAGGATATTTTTTCGCCTTCACGTTTGTCTATAATCTCCACATTATCAAGGAGTTCTTGGGCTTTCTTCTCTGAATTTCCATAACCTGTAATGGTGATATCTACTTTAATTTCGTTCTTATTCCAAAGCTCTACCTTTACTTCGCCATGTTGATTGTTAATGGCTAATTTGTCTTTTGCATCCACCGTAAACGACTTGGTGATAGTTTTCTTTTTTTCAATGGGATTATCCTCAGTATTCTCATAATTGTAATGATTTGAGTAGTTTAGAGCAATATGAGAATCTTGTTTAGAAAATTCTTTAAGCAATATTCGAGTTTGTGCTTGGTTTCTTATTACAGCACTTTCTTCAATGCTCACAGTCTTTTCATCTTCCAAAAATTTGTTTTTCAAACTATCCTGACCAAAGGTGTTAACCAGTAGTAAGAAGTTGATAATGAATATGTTAAATATATTTTTCATGATGTTTTTCGTTTGGAAAGAATAGAAATATAAATCCATTCTAAATTTATCTACACACTTTTTGTGGGGTTTTTCTGATATTCTTTTACCTTCTGAATTATAATTAATTGACGATTAAGAATATCCAACTGTACTCTCAGATTTTGAATCATTGCCTCTACTAATTCTTCCTGATTGGGCGTTTGGGGAAGTTCGTCTTTTAGGTTCTGATAATCCTGATTTAATTTTTCAATTTCAGAGGCAAACTCTTTGTACAAAACAGGGTCATGTGCCTCAATTTGTCTGATTTCCTCACGTTTGGTTTCAATCAGGCTGGCGTATTGAACCATTTTATCATTATATTGTGGAGCTACTTCGGCAACGATTTGTTCGGTACTTTCAATATTATTTTTTAGATAGAATACTGAAAAACAGCCAATTAATAAAGCAATACTGGCGGCCATTGCCCATATTTTAATTGTCGTCCGAGTGTATTTCACAGAAGATAATGGGACTATTTCACGAACCTCTGGGGCGGAGAAGGAATCGTTAAATTGGTTTTCACTCAAATCCTCCCCGAGAGATTTATCAATCTTTGCCCACAGTCCAGCGGGAGCTTCGTAATGGTCGAAGTCCTCACGATTATCACGGATAAATCGTTCAAGTTTTGTCTTTTTCATTGTAATTATGTAGCAAAGCAATCATTTACCGAGTATTTTATCTAACTGTCCACGGCAAGTATTATAGTACTACGTTTGTTTTATAATCTCTAATAACTTTTTCTTCGCCCGAATATATTGCGTGCGTGAAGTGGATTCGGCAATGCCCATCACTTCGGCAATTTCTTCGTGGTCATAACCTTCCAATAAGTACAAACAAATTACCGTTCTAAAACCATCGGGGAGTTGTTGAATAGCATGATGTACTCGTTGAACGTCATAATTAATGCCTTCTTCATCGTAAGATTCTTCTTCTTCGATGTCGATAATATTTTCAATATCAACCAATTGTACTTTTCGATTACGTAATTGATTCAATGCCCGATTAACAACGATTTGTTTCAGCCAAGCCCCAAATGTACTGGTTTGTCGGAAGTCGTGAATCTTCTGAAAAGCATCCAAAAATGCCTCTTGCAACACATCTTCGGCTTCTCCACAGTGGTTCACAATTCTGACTGCAACGTTATACATAGACTTTGAATATAGCCTATAAATCTCATATTGAGCCTTGCGTTCGCCCCGACGGCAAGCCTCTACGAGTGGGAGATGTTTGTCTATGTAAAGCGTTTGTTCCAGAGGTAGTTTAAGGGTGATTGGTTGAATGTTTGGGTTAATAACTCAATTTCAAGATAATGACACGGTTTAGTTTTAAAATGTTGCACAAATGAAATAAAACTTAAAACAATTTTGTTGTTACGACACTTGTCGTTAGATTTGCGACAAATTGCAATGAAATGAAAAAGATAAATTCAAAACAAGAAGACATTTTTTTAATGCTTGGTCAAGGAGAAGATTGGCAGATTATTCAATTATCTCGAGAAGGAATAACTAAAAGTATTTTGATTCGCTTAGCAAGCCGAATAAATTTTTCCGAAAAGGAGTTAGCCAATGTTTTAGACCTCTCTGAACGTACTTTACAACGTTACACTGATGATACCAAACTTAGCAAAATAGCTTCAGAAAAAACAATTGAACTGGCCGGTATTTATCAACATGGAGAAGAAGTTTTCGAATCTAT
>JANPIG010000754.1:0-6376 GCA_031424875.1 Cytophagales bacterium | reverse complement strand
AAAGGCAGTTGCTTCCACAATCATTTTGAATATTTTAATGGCATCCGTTCCCAAATCCAAACCCATAAAAGATGCTTTCAGGGTATGATTTGCATCGGGCGTTCTTCTGCCATTTATCCAATCTGTTGCCACAATATCGTTTTCGGTAATGGATAATTTTGAAGCTTGTTCCGATAAAGAAGGAATTAGTTTTTCGCTTAATTCATCCGCTGCTTTATTGCCCAAAATTGTTCTAACGGGTTCCGTAATAATGCGTTGAAACCAAGCGTAAAAATCACCATAAGCCGATTGTCCCGCTTCCATACCTAACATATTTGGGATAATTGAGCCGTCCACTTGTCCGCAAATACCCTTGATAAGTAAATGCCCAATTTCTTCAACTGGTGCAACCAACATATCGCAAGTTGACGTTCCCATCACTCGCACGAAATCATAAGGCTGAATTTCTGCTCCAACCGCTCCCGCATGACAATCAAAAGTTCCAACGCCAATGACAACATCGTTTGGAACGCCCAATTTTGCGGCCCATTCTGGCGAAATTGTCCCCATTGGAAGGTCAGCAGTATAGGTATTTTTAAATAATCGTTCTCTCAAACCCGATAAAAGTGGGTCAAGTTTGGTTAAAAATTCTTCAGAAGGCAATCCTTCAAATTCTTCGTGCCAAAGAGCTTTGTGTCCTGCCGCACATCTTGAACGTTTGAAGGTCAGCGGATTAGTATTTCCTGATAAAACCGCTGAAACCCAATCACAATGTTCAACCCATGAGAACGCTTTTGCCCTAACCTTTTCATCTACACGTAACGTGCGGAGAATTTTCGCCCAATACCATTCCGACGAATAAATTCCGCCAACGTATTTGGTAAAATCTGTATCCCAATGATGAGCCAAATTATTAATTTCTTCGGCTTCTGCATTGCCTGTGTGGTCTTTCCAGAGGATAAACATTCCATTTGGATTTTCTGAAAATTCTGGAAGTAAAGCCAAAGGCGTTCCATTTTCATCGACTGCCACGGGCGTTGAACCCGTTGTATCGACCGAAATTCCGACAATATTTTGCTTGACTTCATCTGAAAGTCCTTCTAAAGCCCCCTTGACTGCCCCTTCCAAACCTTCCAAATAATCAAGTGGATGTTGCCTGAATTGTTGACTTGATGGATTACAAAAAAGTCCTTTTTGCCACCTTTGGTAATAATGAACGGCCGTGCCTATACTTTCACCTGTTTGTGTATTCACAACCAAAGCACGAACTGAGTCTGTACCATAATCAAGCCCTATCGTGAATTTATTTTGCATAATCTTGCTTGTTCGTGTTATATTAACACATTTATATTTAAAACTTTAATCCCATTGCTTATTAAATATTTACTGATTATCTCATTGAATCAGAAATGAAATAATGAAAGGCATTAAATTGTTTTTGATATTTTTCTTGATCCAATTTATATAAAATTGCCTTTTTTGTAGTAGAATTCTCATTTTTCTCGCCTGTATCTATTAACAAGTTGGTTGACAGAATTTTACGGCTAAAATTTCTTCTATCTAAGGGTGAATCATAAATTGCTTCGTAGAGCTTTTGCAGTTGCGGAATCGTAAATTTTTCGGGTAATAATTCAAATCCGATGGGGTGTAGTGCAGCTTTATATTGTAACTCTTTTAAGGCTAAATCAACCATTTCATTATGATCAAAAATTAGTTCGGGTCGATTTTTGAGGTCTATCCAATAAGCATTCTGTGCCTTGGCTGAGTCTTGGTCGTGAGCATGAATATTAATAAGTGCAAAAAAACAAACGGATAATGTTCGTTCTACGGGGTCACGGTTTACTTTCCCAAAAGTTTTTATTTCTTCAAAATAAATGTCTTTCAATCCTGTTAAATCATACAAAATACGATTAGCGGCTACTTCAAGGTCTTCGTTTGTTTCCAAAAAACCTCCCATTAATGACCACTTACCTAATTCTGGCTCAAAATTTCTCTTCACCAATAACAGTTTCAAAGATTCTCTATCAAATCCAAAAACTATACAATCAAGTGCTACCAGAATTCGGGTCGAATGAGCGTATCTTTCCATAAAAAAGCAATTATTTTTTGATATTCAGAAGAAAATAATAATTTTGTTTTAATAAAGTTTATACAATTATGAGAAATGCTATAATTGTGTAAACATGACACAATATTACTTTATTTATTTGAAAATGTCAAATTATTCAAATAAAATTAATATTCTTGAAAAATAGGGAAATTTTTAGAAAACTTCAACTCATAGAGTTTGAAATTGGACTGTCCTTCTTTTTCAGCATTGTAAAAATGCGTTGAAATCAAATTCTTCTTATCCTTCACTAATAAGGCAACATGACCAGGACCAATAATATTTCCGTGGGTGGCCAAAACAGTTGTCCCGCCGCCTTTAGTCAAATCACGTTCTTCTTGGTCTAAATAGGGTCCGAAAATGGACTTTGATTTTCCCACCACAATTCGATACGTACTATTTAATCCTTTGCAGCACAAACCATTATTGGCAAAAAGATAATATTCATCTTTATTTTTGATAATGTATGGAGCTTCCCAATCGGATTCTCTGCCACCCGCAATTTTCTTGATTTCTCCTTTGATTTTTCCCGAAATAGAATCAATTTCGACAACCCCAATTCCACCGTGAAAAGATCCGTAAGTCATATAAAATTTATTATCAGAATTTCGGAATAATCCTGGGTCAATTGCATTGAAATCGGTTTTCTTTTCGGATTTTACCACTAATCCCAAATCTTCCCAAGCATATTTTGCATCCTCGGGATCTAAGGATTTAGAACGCACTACACCAATCGCTGAAACCGCCGAACCAAAGGATGAACATGAATAATACACATAATAATAGCCGTTCATAAAAATGACATCAGGAGCCCAAAAATGACCTTTGAAATTTTTAACTAATTCGGTAATCCAAGAGGGAAATTTATCTTTTTCAAAAATTGGTTTGGTAATTTTCCACTGTTTTAAGTCGGGCGATTGTACTGCTTGAATACCATTTCCAGTGGAAAAATAAAAATATTTTCCATTCTCAAATTGTACGGTACTTGGGTCGTGAGTAACGATTGACTCGTTCTGAGCAGTAACAGAAAATGAAAAAAATAAGCAAAGAATGCCACCAAACAACTGCTTTGTTCGGTGGTTATTTTGTTGAATTGTATTTTTTGATTTTAGCATCAGATTGAATTTCAAAATAATTTCTGGATTGGTTCGTATCACAAGCTATTTATCCAAAATCTTAATCCGATAAACATAAAATGACTTTGCAGGAAGGTTTAAACTTACCGATTTCTTTTTCACATCAACAATAATATCCTGCTCTTTTGGACTCACATTTGTGGCATTTTCAAAAGTATTTACCTCTTCCAAATTGTCTTTTTGCATAACAAATACTTTTGCTTTTGGATCAAGTTTTTTAACTCCTGCCAACGAAAGTTCATGATTTTGAGCCTTCCCAGAAACATTGACCACTTTGATAATCACTTCATTTGCATTTTTATCCCACGCCGCAGAAGCATATAAACTATCTTTCCCTGCTATTGTTGAACCATTTTCAGTCAATGAAAGTACGTGCGTTCCCTTGTGATTGCTATATAATTTTTGAACGTAATAATTTGGCGTTCCGTAACTACGAAGATTATCAACCCAAATTAAATCGGGTGTCCATTGCCAGCCGTCTGCATGAGCAAAAAGGGGAGCATACGAGGCCATTTCAACCACGGCAGCATTGCGTTCTAAGCCGGTCATAAAAGCGGCTTCCGATATCGCACATTGCCAATTATTTTTGTTATTTACGCTAACAGTATGGTCACTCTGAGCCGCCCATTCACCTGCAAAAATCTTTGAACTATTACGGTCATAAGCATCATATCGAGAAGCATTTTCCAAGAACCACTCAGGACGACGATAATAATGCTCATCAATAAAATCGACTTTGGTGGCTCTCAATTCTTTGTTTAAATAATCAAAACGAGCACCATCTGGGTCGGTTCCAGAACTGGCAATAATCTTAAAATTGGGGTATTTATCTTTAATTGCTTTTTGAAAAATCTTTAAACGCTCTACGTATTGAGGTCCCCAGTTTTCATTACCAACACCCATCATTTTCAAATTAAAAGGCTGAGGATGTCCCATTTTTGCTCTCATACTCCCCCATTTAGTATTGACATCGCCATTGGCAAACTCAATTAAATCAAGGGCATCTTGCACGTAAGGGCTTAAATCGTCTAATTCCACTAACTCGGCAGTATTGAACTGACACGCCATCCCACAATTTAGAATTGGTAGAGGCTCAGCCCCAATATCTTCCGACAATTGGAAATATTCAAAGAAA
This sequence comes from Cytophagales bacterium, assembly GCA_031424875.1. Lineage (GTDB taxonomy): Bacteria > Bacteroidota > Bacteroidia > Cytophagales > Spirosomataceae > Arcicella. The sequence goes on along the minus strand of JANPIG010000754.1, from coordinate 2,019 downwards.
CCCAAGCCAAAAGTTTGAAAATAATCGGGTGCGGGACGATGAGCAAACTCCGCATTCCAACGATTAATAATTAACTGACGGTCTTCAATTGCTCCCAACGTTTTTTTCCATTGATAACGGTTGTCTAAATTAAAACCTTCCACAATACATCCACCGGGAAAACGCACGAATCCAGGTTTTAAATCAGCTAATTTCTGAATCATATCGGCACGCATTCCCCCTTTTCTGCCTTTCCAAGTATCAGTCGGGAAGAGTGAAATAATATCTAAATCAATTTCACCAGTTCCTTCAAACCATACATTCATTTTACCTTTCAAAACGGTTTCAGTTGAAGTCAAGGCAAATTCAAATTTCTGCCAATTTGCAGAAATCGAAGATAACATTTCACTGCTTCCCGAACCGATAACTTTTCCGTTTTCATCCAATAATTCAGCGTGAATTTTCATCGAACCTTTCACGATTTTATACAAAGAAGAGAATTCATATTTCAAATCTTTTTTGAACCCCATTCCTTTAAATCCTTCGTTAGTCAAACCTACTTCTCCTTTTGGCGTATGGTCTAATTGAACCGATAAATAATGTGGATTTACGGTATTCCCCTGACGGTTTTTAACTTGGATTTGTCCTTCCACAAACGTTTTTTGATTGATTTTCCAACCCATCAAAGGCTTGAAAAATTCAAAAGAACGGTTTTTGACTAATTCGGCATAAATACCGCCATCAGCACCCATGTTAATATCTTCAAAAAATACGCCCCACATGGTTGGCTGAATTTCTGAAACTTTATTGGAAACATCAACGATTAATTTTTTTTGAGCCATCGTACCGAATGAGATAATAATGGTTAAACTTGACAAAATAAAATTTCTAATCTTCATTGCTAATTACTTCGTTTTTTATTGGTTAAATGATTTCGTTGAGTATGCATGTTAAACTTAAGAACTTATTATTGAAGGTTTATTATTGACAAATCACCAATCAAATTTCAATAATGAAACGCCTTGACGGGGTAATTGAATTTTTAGTTTTAATTCACCATTAACTGTTTTTACATAGCTTGGCGAAGTTAATAAAGTTAGTTGTCCAGACTTTTCTAATAAATTAATTTGCTCTTGGGTTGGATTTTGGGGTGAACCCATTTTTTTCCAAACTTCATACGAATTACTATTTTCTTTGTCAATTCTATAATGATGAAAGTTTATCGACTTAGCGGTTAAGCCCTTCAATTTTACTTCGATTAATGCTTCAGGGGCTGGTAAATCATCGTCGTGATAATGCCACAACATAACAGCAGCTGAATGAGCATCTTTACTGGCAATGGCATCAATATCTGCATTTCTCCCCCTAACACTGGAATCTCTAACGGTCTCAAAAGTATAGGACTGATTGCCCTTTACTTCCACTCGCTTACCCGTCATCATCCCAAACATTCTGAAAACATTGAGGACAGGTTTATCAATACCATTGGTGGCTAAATCACGAAAACCATAGAAATAAGGCTGATTTTCAAATTCAAAAGACCAACTAACTGCTCCCAGTAAATTGACTTTATAGAAGTCGGCAAGCGCATATTTTCGAGCAAAAGAAGCAGCTGTATAGCTTGAATACATCGTACCATTTCGATAACCATTTTGGGGATTTGTTTTCATCCCACAAGCCGCACAACCTTCGGGGTCAGACTCCCCAATGATGATGGGAAGATTTTTTAAAGTAGGAAAAGCGCTAACAATCTTAAATCCTTCGGAAATATCTCGTAATTGCGTTCCCATATTCATTTGCACATAGTTATCGACAATTTTTGGAGAGCCTTTGGCATGGAAGGAGATAAAATCAAGTGGTGTACCAATTTTACCCGTTACATAGTTGGTATCCTGAGTGCAATGTTTCAAAAAAGTTTTCAGAAAATCTCCCGCTTTATTCCAACTGGGGCCCGTAGTTTCTGGCCCTCCAATTTTTATGGTTGGTAAAACTTTTTTAGCCGCATCAACCGTATAATCGTATAATTTACAATATTCCTGT
>JANPIG010000753.1:0-2318 GCA_031424875.1 Cytophagales bacterium | reverse complement strand
GAGAAAGGCTATAACTACCAGCATCAAAATTAATTTGATTCTTAAAAGAAGTATTTAGAACCTGAGAAGGGTTAATGGTATTAAGTGTTTTAAGGTCAATACTATTCACTCCATTAGTATTATAAAAGTCAAAGTCCCAAGCTCCTAATTTACCTTTTAATCCTATGGTGAGGTTTCCATCAAAGATAGTTGAGCCAATGCGAGGTTCAAATCCATCTGGAAAAACAGAGGGTACATTTCTCTCATTATCCACATCTACGGTAAAACCTTGTGAGTCTGTACTGCGGAAATTTAATCCTCCAGTTGCATACAAATTTAACTTACTGTTTAAAACAAATTCTGAGTTAAGGTATAAGCTGCTATTTGTGTAAGAGGCATCACCAAAAAGTGTTCTTCCATTATCTCCATGTATATCAAGATATTGAGCATCAGCCTTTCTAAAAGTTTTTGCTTTTGATAAAACCTCTCCAGTGATGTTTAGAAATCCTTTTTCACCAATTTTTATTCCATAATTTACGCCTCCATTAAGCATTAAACCATCCCCTTTTGTATAAAGACCTGAATGAATATAGCCACTTGTTCCAGTATTATTAGATTTAAGCACTATGTTTATTACCCCTGCAATAGCATCTGAGCCATACTGAGCGGCAGCACCATCTCGCAGGATTTCGATATGGTCAATAGTGGCAATAGGAATAGTATTTAAATCTGTACCTGTATTACCACGTCCACGAGTTCCGAAAGTTCCAATTAAGGAAGTCTGATGATAACGCTTTCCGTTTACCAAAACCAGCGTCTGGTCAGGTCCCATACCACGAACGGAAGTAGGGTCAATATGATCAGCAATATCTGAACCCGACTGGCGATTTGAATTGAAAGAAGGCACTAAAAATTGAAGCACTTGGTTTAAATCCATTTGTCCGAAAGCCGTCAATTGCTCAGCTGTAACTACGTCAATTGGGGTAGCTGATTCGTTTTTAGTACGCCCCTCAACGGCACGGCTACCTACCAGTACTAATACTTCATCTTCGGTAGCAGCAGTGGCTTCAGTCATTGATATATCAGGCATGGTTATTATTGCTGTAGCAGGCACAACGATAGGAATGACCTTCTTTTCGTAACCTGAGAAATTAATAATTAATTTATAATCGCCTTTGGGAATTTTGAGTGAATAATTGCCTTGCAAGTCAGTAGAAGTGCTGTAAGAAGAATTTTCAATAGAGACGGTTGCCCCAACGATACCTTCCTTGATGTCGGCATCAATTACTTTGCCTTTAATGCCTTGTCCGAAAGTAGAGGCACAAAAAAGAATAAAAACAATGGTTAGTTGTGTTAGTAAGAATAATTTTTTCATGATGAGTAAGGGTTATTATTTTTAGAAACTTTTTTATGGATACTTGGTGAACGGTAAAAGAAGTTTAGAAGGAAATGATTTTGTATAGCTAAAGTCATTCACTTTCAATCCTTCACCGTGTACCGAATAATCGTTACAAATAGGTTGCCAAAAGATTAATTCTAAAAAAACATAAAAATATTATTCCGCAAGTGTTTGAAATACAAGCAAATAATATGTTATTTATTTTAAAAAGTTATTAATGGACTTTTGGAAAATAATTAAAATGGAGTGTTAATGATTACGAGAACTCGTACAGTTAGACTAATTCGTCTGAAAAAGAGAATGATAGCTTCAGGCACAAGGTAAGGATATGTAAGCAAATAAATAAACTATAATACTGAGAGTAAGGAAAACAGCATATACGTTAAAAAATTTGCTTGATAATTTTACTTGACGTGAATAGGAAGCAAAAAATTCGTGAGCGGATATTCCAGAATGGAATGGAATTTTTTGTACTTGGCGGAGTATATTCAACATTTTTTAATATTGAAACAAATGTAATAAATGTAAAACATAAAATCAAATTTTCTTTCATGTATTTTCAATAATTTTTGAAAGTATTGTAATTGGGAGTTGAGAATTAAAAATAGGTAGTTGCTTACAAAGCAAATTTATACTTAAATATATAATCTTCACAGCTTATCAAATGCATCATTGCTAATCGTAAAACCTTGATTATTAATAAGATTAGATTGTAATACAATTACTTATAGAAACAAGATATCCCCATCAATACTCACTAATACTATTGGCAATGACAACGTTTAATTTTAGGGGCGGGGCAATGAAAATATAAACGTGCATATATCAAAATTAATATAAGCTAATGGTTGGCATAAAAAGTGCATAATTATAAAAGAGTATTTATAAAGTATATGTTAAGTATAAATACTCAATAAATTTTTCGTGCCAAGTTTTTTTT
>JANPIG010000752.1:0-4336 GCA_031424875.1 Cytophagales bacterium | reverse complement strand
TTTCACGGCAATCTCCCAGAAAAAGAAAACCGTTGTGGCAGTTCCTCAAAACATTGACAAACAGAATATTATTTCCAATATTGACAAACGTTTTGATGAGTATGCAGGGATATCTAAGCAAATCTGGAATTATGCCGAGTTGGGCTACATGGAAGAAAAATCTTCTATTTTATTACAAGAGTTACTCAAAAAAGAAGGTTTTAACGTGACTGCGGGCATTGCTGGAATACCTACGGCTTTTGTTGCAACTTTTGGCGAAGGTAAACCAGTTATTGGTATTTTGGGTGAATATGATGCTTTGCCAGGCCTTTCCCAAGAAGCTGTGCCTGAAATAAAACCTATTCCCAATCAGCGAGGAGGACATGGCTGCGGTCATAATCTTTTTGGAACGGCATCGGTAGCGGCAGCCATTGAGGTAAAAAATTGGTTAAAATCTTCTGGGCAAAAAGGTACCATAAAAATATTTGGGTGTCCTGCCGAAGAAGGGGGGGCAGGCAAAGTCTATATGGTACGTGAAGGTTTTTTTAATGATATTGATGTGGTACTTCATTGGCATCCAGGCTCGCAAAATTCTACGGATGCGGGTACATCTTTGGCCAATAAAAATGCTAAATTTCGTTTCAAAGGCATTGCGGCTCATGCGGCTGCCTCGCCCGAACGTGGACGTTCTGCCTTAGATGGCGTGGAGGCGATGGATATGATGGTGAATATGATGCGTGAACATATTCCGCAAGATACTCGTATTCATTACGTAATCACGAAGGGTGGAGATGCCCCAAATGTGGTTCCTGCTTACGCAGAGGTATATTATTACGCTCGCCACAAAGACCGTGATATTTTACAAAGTGTTTGGAAGCGTATTGAAAATGCGGCTCAGGGTGCAGCTCTTGGTACGGGTACAAAAGTAGAATGGGAAATTTTGGGGGGCGTTTTCAACCTTTTGCCCAATCTCACTTTATCAGAAACCATGCACCAAAATTTGGCCATGATTGGAGGCGTAACTTATACCGAAGAAGAAAAAATATTTGCCCAAAAAATCAGCGAAACATTGGGTGAACAAAAACAACCCATTGAAAATGCTGCCCTTGTGAAAGATTATAAAAATGGTGCTGAGAGTGCCACCAGTGGCGGTTCTACGGATGTAGGCGATGTTAGCTGGACAGTACCAACCGTTGGTTTACAGACTGCCACTTGGGTGTCGGGTTCTGCCGCCCATAGTTGGCAATCCACCGCTGCAAGTGGCATGACCATTGGTCAAAAAGGGATGATTGTTGCAGCTAAAACGCTGGCTTGCACGGCATTAGATTTGTTCAAAGACCAAAGTATTATTGATAAAGCAAAGGCTGAATTTATCCAAAAACGAGGGGCAAATTTTAAGTATGAGGCACTTTTAGGAGATAGAAAACCAGCTTTGGATTATCGGAAATAAATGTACCTATTAGTACACCATAATTAGACCACGGATTATACAGATTCAACGGATTTAAGTGATAGGACAAAATAAATTGATAGTGAATCCGTGGCACGGCTTATTGTAATCACTTATTAATCAATAGATTATGAGCTTAGCCGTGCCAAGGATATTTCTTGCCACTTACTTACACAGATTAAATTAAGAAAAATCTGTGTAAATCCGCTAAATCTGTGGTCCAAATCTTAAATCACAAATTCAACCTCCTTAAAATCAAAATATAAAACTATCCCCTCCGTTTCGATTCCTAACTTTCCAGTTTCATCAATTCCGATGATTTGCCCTAAAAACTGTTGTCCATTTTTTCTAAAATAATGAAATTCTTCAAACCTAAACATATTAGCTAAATATCTCATTTTCAGGGATTCGTAGGCATTATTCTTGATTTGTAAATAATTTTTCTCTAAATTTTCTAACAGCTTTTTCAATAATTCAGGAAGGTCATATTGCTGCGGATTTTGCGTAACATTGCGAAGAGAAGTAGCTCGTAAATTCTCAAATTTTATTTGATTGATATTCAGGCCAATTCCCACCACAGAATGACCAATGTGATAACCTTGCAAAGAATTTTCAATCAATACGCCTCCCATTTTTTGGTTTTTGTAATAAATATCGTTCGACCACTTAACGGTTAAACCTTCATCAATGAATTCACTCAAAAAATCAAAGACCCCCAATGATACTGCTACATTGAGTTGAAACTGATTGCTGGCTTTTAAGAAATTAGGTTTGAAAATGACTGAAAATGTCAAATTTTCACTAATAGAAGCCTCCCAGGTGTTGCCTCTTTGTCCACGTCCTGCTGTTTGATTATCAGTAACAATGACCGTTCCTTCAAAAACGTTCTGACCTGACTGAATCATTTGAGCCGCAATGTCGTTAGTAGAATGACAGGTTGGCATATATTTCAGCATTTTGCCAGTAAATAATGTATTGGGTTGAATATTGTACAAGGTTATTTTGTAATTTTAAGGTTCTGTTTGAAACAGATATCAATATACGATGATTTATACATTTTCTTTAGCAAAATTATAGTTAAATCATCAATCAAAAAATCAAAAATTAATACATGGCAGAAGCTAAAATAAAAAAAGAGTTGAGTTCAGAGGAACTTAGTCAGTTGGTAGTGAAGGGGATGCAGGAGAAAAAGGCAAATAATATTGTAGTGATGGATTTGAGAAAGGTAAAAAATGCTTTCACGGATTTCTTTGTGGTTTGTTCAGGTAATTCGGATACACAAGTGGATGCCATCGCAGAATCAGTAGATAAGGAAGTGTGGGAAGTAACCCACAACAATCCACGAAGTATGGAAGGGAAAGCTAATCACGAATGGATTTTAGTGGATTATTATGATGTAATTGTTCACGTTTTCAAGAAAGATCGTCGTGAATTCTATAAATTAGAAGAATTGTGGGGCGATGCAGAATTTACTTATGTAGAAGAAGGAGATAATTAGGTTTAGAATTTATAAGTTTGAAGGTAATAAGAAAAGTTAATATGACTTATTAAACTTATAATTTACCTTCATTCACAGAATATAGCCTTTCCTACCGAAATCACAAAGTAAGAAACAAAATAGATAATCAGTACGTTTTAATAGAATACTTTACAGGATTTTTAGGAACATCACCACCTAACACCTTGAAATATTAACTAATTACAAAAAATGGCAGAAAATAATAGTGAAGATAACAAACCACAGAACCTACTACCAAAACGTCGTCCAAGTACTCCGGGCAATGGTTTTCAAGGTTGGTTAGTTGTGGGTCTCGTAATTGCTTTAATAAGCATTTACTTTCTCAGTAAAACTCATGTATTGAAACGTGTGGATATCAATCGTTGCGAGCAAATGATTGTCAATAAAGAAGTTTCTAAATTGACAATACTTAAGGGTAAGGATTTAGTAGAAATTACATTGAAACCCGAAGCATTTGCAAAATATAAAAGTGAACTTAGTGAGCAGCCCAATGCAGTAGTGAATCAAAACACAGGTCCTCACTTTGAAACAGAAATCACTTCGGCAGATTCATTTGTATCAGAATTGAACGAAATTCAAAAAGACGTTCCCCGTGACCAACGAATTCATGCCTCTATCGAAGAGCGTTATGGAATTGTGGAGTTTTTGATGGGGCCAGGATTTTTCATTTTGTTTTTCGTGGCTATCTACTTCATGTTCTTCCGAATGGGCGGAGCTGGGGGACCTGGCGGACAGATTTTTAATATTGGACGTTCAAAAGCTACTTTATTTGATGGTGATGCCAAAGTAAAAATCACTTTCAACGATGTAGCAGGTCTCGACGAAGCTAAAGAAGAAATTCAAGAAATTGTTGAATTCTTAAAATTTCCGAAAAAATTCACGGATTTAGGGGGTAAAATTCCTAAGGGAGCATTGTTAGTAGGCCCTCCTGGCACAGGTAAAACTCTGTTGGCAAAAGCGGTAGCGGGTGAAGCAGGCGTTCCTTTCTTCTCATTATCGGGTTCTGATTTTGTAGAAATGTTTGTGGGTGTAGGTGCGGCTCGTGTACGTGATTTATTTAAGCAAGCCAAAGAAAAGGCTCCATGTATCATTTTTATTGATGAAATTGATGCCGTAGGTCGTTCACGTGGACGTGGTGCTATGCCAGGTTCAAATGATGAGCGTGAAAATACCTTGAACTCACTTCTGGTAGAAATGGATGGTTTTGCTACTGATTCAGGAATTATTATTATGGCAGCTACCAACCGTCCAGACGTTTTAGATTCGGCTTTATTGCGTCCAGGACGTTTTGATAGACAAATTTCGATTGATAAGCCAGATATCGTGGGTCGTGAGGCAATTTTCAAAGTACATTTAAAGCCTTTGAAATTAGCGGCTGATATTGACCC
>JANPIG010000751.1:0-3639 GCA_031424875.1 Cytophagales bacterium | reverse complement strand
ATAACAGCAATACAGCCGTTGCAAATATTGATTTCAAGGATGTTTCTACGGTTAATGTTTCGGGTACAGTTCGTTTTGCCAATACATTTTGTTTTGCGGATTCTATAGACATATACGTAAATGATCTAGTAAATTTTCCGCCCATTAGAACCGATAAAAAAGGAAAATGGTCAATTGATTTTGAGCCAGGTAGAACAGTAAAATTATCAGCAAAATATAAAGATCATTCATTTTCTCCCGCATTCTTTGAATTACGAAAATTGCAAGCACCTAAAGCAGGTATTGTATTTTTGGATAATACCAAACGTACCATTAGAGGGCAAGTTGCTGGTAATGACAAATGTAGAAAATCTATTATTCCACAGGGTGGTCGAGTAGTTGTGAAAGTAGCTACTTTGGATGGATGTTTTGAACGTACAGATACTTTGCGTAATCCTGATGGAAAGTTTGTATTCAACGATTTGCCTGCCAGAGCATTCACAGTAAGTATTGTAGAACACTCCAATTCTGTAATCTACAATTATTTTAATGCGAAAGGTGGCAAAAAGGTTGACTTAAGAAATGTGACTGCTGATACTACCGATTTTATATATGTTGCTCCTCCAAAATTGGAAATTGAAGGAATTGCCTCAAATCAATGTGGCTTGAAAACCATAGGACAAGGCGTGGTTAATAAAATCAAAATTAAAGTTTACGAGCAATACGATGGGGGTAAGTGTTACATTGATGGAGCAAAATTCCATATTGATGATCCTTCAACAGGAGTTCCCCTTGATACCACTCTGCAAACTGGTGTTTTTACTTACGATTATAAATTTGTTCCTAAAAATGTAAATATTATATCTCCTTTTAAAACCAAAGTGACTGTAACAGGCGATGTCAATGGTACTACTGACGTTGATACGACTTCATTTATTGTTTTGGGAGCAAGACCTCGTACAGGTACGTTTACCTCATCATCGCCAGAAATGCCTATGTTTGTTTTAAGAGATCCTCCAGGTGATGCAAGTTACGCTGTTCTTGAGAAAGGGTCAACTTATTGTAGGTCAACATCGGTGGTAAAAACTAATGAAATAACCGAAGAAGCAGAGGCGGTTGTTTCCATTGGAGGAACTCAATCGATAGGTCTTGGATTAGCCATCGAGGCTACAAATAAATTATCTGTTAAAGCGGCTGGCGGGGGTAATCAAAGTTGGGTAAACAGCACTACTCAAGAGACTTGCATTACTACCACAAAAGTAATTTCAACATCTCCCAACGATGTGGTGGTCGGTAGTAAAGCAGGAGGTGATGTATATGTTGGAGTGACTGAAAACGTAACTTACGGCGGAGCAGACATTCTAAATATGGATTTTGATAGCTGTAAATTAAAAATAAAATCTAAAATTACCATCAACGATATTCGTTTAAAAGGTGATTTTGTTTACAGCGAAAAGTTTGTTAAAGATGATGTTATTCCTTCTTTGGAATTACTTGCTTCTCAGCCTATTAGCATAAATCCTAAGCGAAAACAAGATTCTATTGCGGTAACTTTATGGAAAAAATATATCAAAGAAAATCAAGATGATAAAGGAGAAGCAGTAAAAACAATTTCTTTTGACGCTGGAGCTGTTTATGAAGAAGTATATCAAACAGAAAATACCACAGAAACTTCAAAAACTTTTAATGATGGTGGCTTTGTGGCTGGGGGAATTAGTACCGAACTTGATTTTTTAGGCGGTGTTGAAGCTGGCTTTACGATGACTTATACCCATAACAAAGAAGAAACCGATTTAAACTCAAATACTGTAAATACTGTCATTACCTATCATTTAGAAGATGATGATGTAGGTGATAATTTCTTAATTGGTATACACAAGGGTAAGAAATGGCAAACGGGTTACATCTTTGATTTAAAAGCTGGCGAAAGTATGTGTCCTTGGGAATATGGTACAAGACAACGTTCTGAACCAAGTCTTGCAAGTATTGATGGCACTACCAAGGTGAATGTACCTGCCAATACTTCTGCGGTTTATCAATTACAATTAGGAAATTTAAGTCCTACAGATGAACCGATGAGTTACGACCTTTCCCTCGACCCTGCAAGTAATCCAGATGGTGCAATTGTCAAGGTAAATGGTCAACCACTTACTCAGCCTATTTCTTTTAGAATTGATCCAAGAGGTAGCCAAACAGTAACATTGACAATTGATAAAGGTCCAGTTAAATATGATTATAGTAATATAATAATCCAATTAGAATCGGCTTGTGAAACAGAATTAGCCGATGCCAGAAGTGGCGATACTTTAGTGGACAAATACTTTGTCAAAACGCTGAATTTAAGTGCAAAATTTATAGAACCGTGTTCGCCAGTTGATATTAGTTTTCCTTTGCAAGGTTTTGTTGTAACACCTGCCTTTCAAGATAGACTGAGCATTACGCTCAGTGAATACAATAAAAATGATGTTAATTTAAGATTAGTCCGTTTACAATATCGTCCAATTGGTGGCGATGGTTCTTGGATAAATATCAACGAAACTGCCAAGGCAGATTTAGGCGACGTATTTACACTTAAAGAATGGAATACGGCACTCAATAAAGATGGAGCTTACGAAATTCGAGCCGTTGCCGAGTGCACAAACCCTAATTTAGCAGCGGGTATTTCAACAGTTGTAAAAGGAGAAATTGCTCGTAATCCACCTGAACTCGTGGGCGTTCCCGAACCTGGCGATGGCACTTGGGATCCAGGGGATGAAATATCCATCACTTTCAACGAGCCAATCAATTGTGATAAGGTCGTTCAAGCTGATATTTTAGCCAATAACACCATCGGTTTATACGATGCCACCACCAATAAATTAGTGGATGCCAGAATATCTTGTGTGGGTAATAAAATTATTATTGTACCCAACATCAATCCTGTTTTCTTTGAAAATAGGAAATTTAGGGTTGAAGTTAGTGGAAAAGATTATGATGATGCCCAAACAGCAATAAATCCAAATCACCAAGCGGCAGCTATTCGAGACAAAGCAGGCAATCCGATTCCTAAGACAATCAAGTGGGAATTTACGGTGAATCAGAATAACTTGGAATGGATTGGTACGGATGTAATCGAAACTAATGAAGTGCTTAAACCATTTTCAGTGAAACGCCAAATTCGTAACCGTGGGGGCAGTATTGCCAGTTTTCGTATGGAAAGTATTCCATCTTGGCTGACCATAACGCCTTCAACAGGAACATTGAATCCGGGACAAGTAGCTGATGTAATGCTTATTTTCCAACAAGATTTATTGATTGGTGATTATTTAGATACGTTAGATATGGTTGGTTCAAGAGGTGCAGAACCCCTATTAATTGATTATCGTGTGCGTTGTCCACAACCTAAGTATGAAATCGTTAATCCAGAACAATACGAAGGTACGATGAATATGGTGGTTGATTTAAGCATTTTCGGGGTACATTCAACTGACCCTTCGGATGTGATTGTGGCTAAAATTGGTGGACAAATTCGAGGCGTAGGTAGGGTAGCTTATTACCGAAATATTCCCGCTGATAAACAACGCTGGCTGACATTCTTGACTATATACGGAAGTTCAGACGATGAAGATAAACCCATAGAATTTACGATTTGGGATGGTAGCAAATGTAATGAATACGTGG
>JANPIG010000750.1:0-3028 GCA_031424875.1 Cytophagales bacterium | reverse complement strand
ATTGTATTTTGGTTATAAGTCGCATTAAAATCAAGATTCCAAGTCAAATTATTTTTTCTGATGGGTTGCGTATTAATGCTAAATTCAACACCTTTATTTTCCATCGACCCCACGTTTGCCACAATAAATGCCGTGAAATTTGTTCCTGCGGGTTGTGGAATATTATTCAAAAGATCTTTTGTATTTTTTACGTAAAAATCAATGCTACCCGAAATTCGATTATTGAAAAGACCATAATCAATCGCTAAGTTGGTCGAAGCAGTTTCTTCCCATTTTCTATTGCTATAAAATCCTCCTGGGCGAAATCCTTGTAAATAAGTATCGCCAAATTGGTACGAAGCATTTGCCGCACTGAGGGCGAAATACGAAATATAATCATAATTTCCGATACCGTCTTGTTGTCCCGTTACACCGTAACTTGACCGAACTTTAAGGGCAGAAACGACTTTGCTATTTTTTAAAAAGGCTTCGTCTTTCACATTCCAAGCCAAAGCAATGGATGGAAAAAGTCCCCATCTATTCGCAGGGGCAAAACGAGAAGAACCATCACGACGAAGGGTTGCCGTTAAGAAATAGCGGTCTTTGAAAGCGTAATTAGCCCTTCCAAAAAAGGAAATCAAGGTATTTTCAGGGGTGTTGAATGGAAAAGCAGGGTCGGTGTTTACATATTTTACGCCCCTTGCATTATACGAAGGATAGTTGTAATTGGTCGTTTTATAATTATTAAATGAATATCCTGCCAAAATATCAAACTTACTTTCGATTGATTTTAAGTCTTTGGTATAATTCAAATAAAACTCTAACAACGTGTTATTTTTAGTTTGTTTATAGCTATTGTTTGAACCACCAACGCCACCTGCCAAATAGCCATTTGCTGAACTATCCGATTCATAAATCGTTCCTGCACCTTTTGAAATATCGTAGCCCAAGTTCAAATTTGCCCGTAATTCTGGCAAAAAGTGGAATTTGTAGTCTAACTGAATATTACCAATACTTCGTTGCGGGGAACTTTCATCAAAGCGTTGTTCTAATAAGCCCAATGGATTTCTGCCCGCCAAATTGATTAAGCCCGTCGCACTGGTTTTGTCTAACCACTCATAATAACCGCCAAAACGTTGCTTCCCTTCGGTGGCGTATATGGGTTGCGTAGGGTCGAAACTAATGGCGGCTCCAATGGCTCCTGTATTGCCGAATCTTGCTTTTTGCAAACTTCCTTTCAAGTTAATATCCACCTTCAAATGATTTTCGAAAAAAGTAGGACTTAAACTAATACCCACTGATGTTCTTTGCAAATTATCCGTTTTCAAAATACCATTTTGATTCTGGAAACCTAATGAAACACGGTAGGGAAGGAAACCTGTTTGTCCGCTGATACTGAGGTTATTATCGGTTGCCAAAGCCTGACGATAAATGGCATCTTGCCAGTCGGTATTGGCAGTGCCAAGCATGGCTTTCTGGGCAGCAGAACCTTTTTCATTGACAACCGCTCTGAATTGGTCGGCACTCAAAACACTTACTTTTTTAACAAGCGTTGATACTGAATTCACCGAAGAGAAATTGATTTTCATCGCTCCTTTTCCTTTCTTGGTGGTGATGATAATAACGCCGTTTGAGGCTCTCGTTCCGTAAATGGCGGATGCCGAAGCGTCTTTCAATACCGTAAAGGATTCAATATCGTTCGGATTGATAAAACTTAAAGGATTGCTTGCTCCTGAAACGGCATCATTGTCCAACGGAACGCCATCAATCACAATCAAAGGATTATTACTGGCACTCAAAGAAGAACCACCTCGAATACGAATGGTACTTCCCGCACCTGGTTGTCCGCTGTTTGAAATGATGGAAACCCCAGGGACTTTACCCGCAATCAATTGTTCTGGCGTAGTAATCACGCCCGTTTGGAAATCTTTTGAGTTGATGGTAGTAACCGCTCCCGTTAAATCTTTCTTTCTGGAAGTTCCGTAACCTACTACTACTACTTCATCTAAACCCGTAGTTACTTCCGACATTACTATGTTTAAAACATCCGATATGCCAACTTTACTCTCAACTTTTGCAAAACCAATTGCGGTAAAAATCAGTATATCACCAGAAGAAACGGCAATTGTAAATTCTCCCTTACCATTGCTTATTGTGGCAGTTTTGTTATTCTGAACTTTTATAGTAACTCCTGGGATGGGTAATTTAGAAGAGTCAATGATTTGTCCCCTGAGGGTTTTTTGTTGAGCATGCAGACTCATTGTCGTTAAAAGACAGATGATTATTAGTCCATAATATCGTAATCTTTTTTTCATTTTGAGATTGTATTTATAATTATAATTCTATTTTATATTTGGATAGTCAAAATTAGGTAGGTTATTTTCAGCACTTTTATCTCAAACGTCATAATTTTAGTGCTATCAGTCTATTTTTAACAGATTTGACGTTTTAGCTAAAATTTGAATCTATTTTTAGATTAAATATTATTAAAACGGAAGTAGTCCTTCAAAAGGATGACTTCCGTAAACCGAAAACAAAATCTTGTAATTCTCAACAAATGCACAAATATCTCTTATTTAAACTTTTTTGCTTTCAATTGCTGACTTACTCGTTGGCAGGGCTTTCTGCATTTTCCCAAGTTCCAAATCTCAAATTCAAACACATCACAATCGAACAAGGGCTTTCAAATAGCACTATCGAAGCCATTTATCAGGATAGTCGGGGGTTTATGTGGTTTGGGACGAGAGACGGATTGAATCGCTACGATGGAAATTCGATGATTGTTTTTAAACATAATCCTAAAGATGAAAAAAGTATCAGCGACAATTATATCACCAGTATTTGCGAAGACTCTAAAAAAAATCTATGGATTGGCACCATTAACGGACTGAATAAATTTGACCAATCGACCAATACTTTCATCAATTATAAAAGCAATCAGAAAAATGCTCGAAGTCTTAGTAATAATCATATTACCAATCTAATGAGTGACAAAAAGGGGCGAATTTGGATTACAACAAAAGGGGGAGGAATTAATTTATTGAAATCA
>JANPIG010000749.1:0-2422 GCA_031424875.1 Cytophagales bacterium | reverse complement strand
CATGGAAGCAAACTGAGCATAACATAAGGCAGTAAAAACACAAGCAATTGAAACAAAAACAAACAAAAGCGATACTGCAGGCCCACCCTCAAAACTTGCTCTACCGATGGTACTAAAAATTCCTGCACCAATAATTGCGGCAATGCCGAAAGAAGTTAAGTCCCTCACACCCAAGACTTTATTAAGTCCAGAACCGTGAGTGCCATCGGTTTGCTTTAAAATATTTGAAATAGATTTACGTCTAAAAATAGAGTTTTCTGGCATTTGGTTTGTTATTTGTGATGGTTAACGAACGATAAGTTGCAAGCAATGAGCTTTGAGCAATTAGTTTTGAGCTAAGAATTATGAACTAAGAAAACTAAAAACCAATTACTAACAACTAATCACTACTTCCAAAGATACTCAAATTCTATAAAAAATGGAAAATAAACCGAATAGATTAGTTTTTGAGAAATTCAAATAAACTTTGATGTTAAGCTATAAGCCACAGCTAAAAAAGCATTAAATGAATCAAACAGCCGTAGTTATCCTAAACTACAATGGTCGAAAATATCTGACCGATTTCTTGCCTTCCGTTATCAATCATTCGCCTGATACAACTATTTATGTGGCAGACAACGCCTCAACCGATGATTCATTGTCTATTTTGAAAAATGGCTTCCCTTCCGTAAAAATCATTCAACTATTTGAAAATCACGGCTTTGCACAAGGATATAATGAAGCTTTAGAACAAATAAAGGGGCAATTTAAATATTATATTTTGCTAAATTCTGACGTTGAAGTTACACCAACTTGGATTGAACCCGTGATTTCTCTCATGGAATTGAATCCAAATATTGCCGCTTGCCAACCTAAAATTCTTTCATATCACGAAAAAACACATTTTGAATACGCAGGTGCAGCTGGTGGTTTCATCGACCGCTTGGGTTATCCTTTTTGCAGAGGAAGAGTTTTTCTATCTATTGAGGAAGATTTCGGACAATATAATGATACCCGAGAAGTATTTTGGGCTACAGGTGCTTGTATGTTTGTGCAAGCAGATATTTTCCATAATCTGGAAGGATTTGATGGAGATTTTTTTGCCCATATGGAAGAAATAGACTTATGCTGGCGAATGAAACACGCTGGTTATCAAATATTTGCTAGTGGAGATTCAACCGTATATCATGTAGGCGGAGGCACGTTGCACAAATCAAATCCGTACAAAACCTTTTTGAATTTCAGAAATGGCTTAGTGATGTTGTATAAAAACCATCCTGACAAAGGTTTGTACAGAACTTTACTGACAAGATTAATTTTGGATGGCGTAGCAGGTGTAAAATTCTTATTTTTCGATTCGTGGGAAGATTGCTGGGCAGTAGCAAGAGCTCACTTCAATTTCTATGTTCACTTTAGAAAATGGCATAAAAAAAGAAGGAAAATACACAAACGAGATGATTTGAGACAAATATTTAAAAGAAATATTGTCTGGCAGTATTTTGTAATTGGGAAAGAAACATTTGAGGAAATGAACTAAAAATCCCAAACTGTTGGATTATTTCTCTGACGAAGATAACGTTGAATGTTCATCCAAAAGGCAAGTACCAAATAGATAATAACTGGCGAACCCATGGTGATGAAAGATACATAAATAAAGTATAGGCGAATGCTGGCAGTAGAAATGCCAAATTTCTCTCCCAATCGGGTGCAAACGCCAAAAACATGCTGTTCCACGAAATATTTTAAGCGTATCATAATTAAAGGGCTTTAGTGTTGTGTTATACAAAATTACAACAAATCAAAAATAGTTCAAAATTAATCGCAATATGATTCTGCTAATTATAACGTCTTTCAGCTCAAATTTGTTAGAAAAACACAAAAAAATAATAAGTAAATACTACTAATTTACTTATTTTGTTTAAAAATAACATCAAAACAGTTGGAATGAATAAAATTATGACTACATTTGATGGTTAATAGTTTAAAAAACAAGTTATTAGTACCAAGTAGTCCCGTTTTCAAGAGTACGTTTTCCCCTCAGAATTCCTCCTCATTGACGATTAAAACTCCCAAAGTATAAATCATTTAATTTTTGAGCTATTGATTCACCTCAAGCAACAATTTCGTTGCTCAATGAAGTGATTTTTTTCACAAATTTTTATTAATTATCATGCAAACAGGCACAGTAAAATTTTTTAATGAGAGTAAAGGTTTCGGATTTATCGTTGACGATCAGTCTGGACAAGAAATTTTTGTTCACGTAACAGCATTAGGCGGAACTCACATTCGTGAAAACGATAAAGTTTCATTCGACGTTGTTGAGGGCAAAAGAGGATTGAACGCAGAAAACGTTAGCAAAATGTAAGACTTGTCTTCGGACAATTTTATAGTTTGTATGTTTATATAGTGGATTTGAGTAAATCGGATTCAAGTAGTTTTTTTA
>JANPIG010000748.1:0-4506 GCA_031424875.1 Cytophagales bacterium | reverse complement strand
ACGCCATCTACTCGCATACCAACTTCTGTGGCAGTTTCACGCTTAAATTGCCAAAAACCGATGGCATTTGAACTGGAAACAGCTTCTGGATTAAAGGCACTTTCTTGCACACAGAGGTATTTAAATTCGTCAGGAACGCCTTCTTCGGCTAATATTTTTTCAATAATGGGAAAATATAAATTCATCTTAGCCACTAAATTACTGAGGTACTTTTGATTAGTGTTGAGATTATCAATTTCTTTTTCGATTACTACTCGTGCATCTCCCTCAATTTTTACATTGACAGAGCCAACGTACAGACTACGAGGTAGGTCTTGTGCCACAGCTCTGACACAACATAATGAAGCCAACAACAGTAGAGAAAGACAATTTTTCATATTTATAAGGAATGTTTTATGGGAAACGCTTTTGGGTGGGTGATAAATTTTTAAGAGATAAGTTATCAAAAACTCATCATTCATAACTCATCATTCTTTTAAAAACGTCCTTGCTATCAATAAATTGGCGGATTTTTTGAGGAATTAGTAAGTGGTAAGCAATTGAAAATTTATTACAAGTAGTCTTTTCAGACTTTCAATATTTAATTTTCACCCTGTACTATATTACAAAAATAACGAAAATTTCATAAACATTACCTTACTAAAAATGCTCAATTTCAAAAGGTTATTCAATAAAAATGCCAAGTCATTTAAAACTATGATATTTAGCGTAATTTTGTATAATTAGTTGTAATCTTAGTAAGCATTTTTGAACGCTTTCAAGGATTGAATCGAAATGTTGAGAATTAAAAATGATTTTAATAGAAAATACCGTAATCAGCGATGATATTGTTGAAAAATTTTTTGTCTGCGACCTTCTCAAATGCAAAGGTGCGTGTTGCGTAGAAGGCGATTTAGGTGCTCCTTTGAATGAAGATGAATTGCCCATCATGCAAGAAATTTATGAAGAAGTAAAGCCTTATCTTTCAGAAATTGGTATTCAAACCATTGAAAAAGAGGGGGTTTATGTAAAAGATTGGGAAGGTGATTATTCTACCCCCGTTATTAAAGGGCGTGAATGTGCTTATGCCATTTATGATGATAGAAATATCTTAAAATGCGGCATCGAACAGGCATTCTTAGCTGGAAAAATTACGTGGCAAAAACCCATTTCATGCCACCTCTATCCTATCAGAATCACAAAATATGAACAATATGAAGCACTTAATTACGACCGTTGGCACATTTGTTCAGATGCCTGTACGCACGGAGCAGACTTGGGCGTAGAGGTTTATAAATTTTTAAAAGGTCCTTTGATTAGAAAATACGGAGAGGCTTGGTATCAGGAATTATTGGAGGAAGTTCGGGATAGGGCTGAGGAAGTTTAGTTTTGATTTAAAGCTCAATTAGTGTAAATTTGTGGCTCAAAATATCCATAAATGAGCCGTATTTATTGATATTTTGAGCCACAAATAAATTCATTTTTTGATGAAACAAAGTAATGTAGCTGCAATTTTAGATTTTTTGAAACAAAATTCAGAAACTTCTTCCAGTGAAATTTATCAAGGTGTAAGTTCTAAGATGAGTTATGCTTCGGTAAAGAGGTTAATATCTCAACTGATAACTGAAAATTCTGTTATTGCTATTGGCAATGGCAGAGCGACAAAATACAAGATTTCCCTTAACTATCAGGTTTTGGGTAATGTTGATGTTAGTACATATTTTGAGAAAGAAATTGATGAAAGAACAATCAAGAAGTCTTTTAATTTTGATTTAATCAAAACAACTTTAACTAACATTAACATATTCAATAACGAAGAAAAACAACGTTTAAACTCACTTCAAGATAGATTCAAGAAAAATATTGCTGAAATATCAACCTTTGAATATGATAAGGAGTTAGAACGTTTAGCCATTGATTTAAGTTGGAAATCATCTCAAATCGAAGGAAATACTTATTCGCTTTTAGAAACAGAATATCTTTTGAAAGAGCAAAAAACTGCCTTTGGGAAAACTAAAGATGAAGCGACAATGCTCTTGAACCATAAAGAATGTATAGATTTTATCGTTGAAAACAAAGATTATTTACAACCTTTAACCGTATCAAGAATTGAAGATGTCCATAGTATTTTGATGAAAGATTTAGGTATTCAACGCAATATCAGGATTAGAAAAGTAGGCATTTCTGGAACAAACTATACCCCTCTTGATAATGAACATCAAATAAGGGAAGCTCTTCGAGATATGTGTGAATTGATAAATTCCAAAGAATCTACATTCGATAAAGCATTTCTGAGTTTGTTACTTTTATCATATATACAGCCCTTTGCAGACGGCAATAAACGTACTGCTCGAATAGTCAGCAATGCATTATTAATGGTTAATGACTACTGCCCCATTTCATTCAGAACTATTGACCCCATTGAATATAAAAAAGCGATGTTAATTTTCTATGAACAGAATAATCTCCATGCCATGAAAGAGATTTTTATAGGACAATTTGACTTTGCGGTTAATACTTACTTTTAGCAATTTGCTCAACCATAAAATAATGAAAACATTTAAAAGAACCACCGTTACAGCAGCTTTAATCTATGCCAACGGACCTATACATATCGGGCATATTGCGGGTTGTTACCTTCCTGCTGACGTTTACGTGCGTTATTTGCGTGCCACGGGACAAGACGTAAAGTTTATTTCGGGAACGGATGAACATGGTGTACCCATTACGATTAAGGCGAAAAAAGAGGGCGTAACTCCCCAAGAAGTAGTAGATAAATATTACAAAATTATTAAAGATTCTTTTGAAGAATTTGGGATTTCATTTGATATTTATTCTCGAACTTCCAATCAAGTTCACCATGAAATGTCGCAGGATATTTTTAAGCGGATATATGATAAAGGACAGTTTACGGAAGAAACCACGGAACAATATTATGACGAAAAAGCTCAAACCTTTTTGGCTGACCGTTATATTATAGGCACGTGTCCCGTTTGTGGCAATGAAAATGCTTATGGCGATCAATGCGAGCGTTGTGGCTCTACCCTCTCCCCTACTGAACTAATCAATCCTCGGTCGTCTTTAAGTGGCGACAAACCTATTTTGAAGGCTACCAAAAACTGGTATTTGCCTTTGGATGCTATGCAACCAATGCTTGAAAAGTATATTGAGAGCCATCCAGAATGGAAAACCAACGTGTTGGGACAAGTAAAATCTTGGCTCAATGATGGACTAAAGCCTCGTGCCATGACCCGTGATTTGGACTGGGGAATCAAAGTTCCCTTACCCGACACCGAAGGAAAAGTAATGTATGTATGGTTCGATGCCCCGATTGGCTATATTTCTATGACCAAAGAATTGACCGACCAATGGGAGCTTTATTGGAAAGACCCCGAAACTCGTTTGGTCAATTTTATCGGGAAAGATAATATCGTTTTTCACTGCCTCATTTTCCCCGCAATGTGCATGGCAGACGGTCGTTTTATTTTAGCAGATAATGTACCCGCCAATGAATTTATGAACTTGGAAGGTGATAAAATCTCTACTTCACGCAACTGGGCGGTGTGGTTACACGAATACCTACGTGAGTTTGAGGGCAAGCAAGACATCTTGCGCTATGCCTTGGCAGCCTCCGCACCCGAAACCAAAGATGCAGACTTTACTTGGAATGATTTTCAGACTCGAAATAATTCAGAATTAGTGGGTATTTTCTCTAATTTCATCAACCGTGTGGTAGTTTTGACAGAAAAGAATTTTGAGTCAAAAGTGCCAAAACAAGGAGAACTGAGCGATTTAGACCGTCAAATTTTGGCATCTTTAGCGGAATTCCCTGCAAAAGTTGGTGAATCATTAGCTAATTTTAGAGTTCGGGAAGGATTGGCATTGATGATGGACGTGGCTCGTTTAGGCAACAAATATTTAGCCGATTCAGAGCCGTGGAAAGTTATCAAAACTGACCCTGAACGCACCGCTACCATTATGAATATTGGTTTACAAATTGCCGCAAATTTGGCAATTGTCTGTGAGCCATTTATGCCTTTTACCGCTGCAAAACTTTGCCAGATGTTTGGTATTAAAAAACTTAGTTGGAACGAAGCAGGGCGAAGCGATTTATTAGCAGAAGGTCAAACCATAACAAACATAGGACATTTATTTTCACAAATGGAAGACAACATCGTACAAGCCCAAGTACAAAAATTAGCAGATGCCAAACAAGCTAACTTATTGGAAGGCAAGACCGTACCCGCTTTAAAAGAAGAAATCCAATACGATGATTTCGCCAAAATGGACATTCGTATCGGCACCATCATCGAAGCTGAGAAAGTGGCAAAGAGCAAGAAATTATTGAAGCTAAAAATTGAAGATGGCATCAAACAAAGAATTATTCTGAGTGGCATCGGAGAGCATTTTCAACCCGAAAATATCATTGGACAACAAGTAAGTTTCTTGGCAAATCTTGCCCCCAGAAAAATGATGGGCATGGAATCAGAAGGGATGATTTTGATGGCGGAAGATAAAGACGGTTCG
>JANPIG010000747.1:0-2198 GCA_031424875.1 Cytophagales bacterium | reverse complement strand
AACTCTTCACAGTAAACATTTCCTTCTCATTTTTATCCATCACCACTACTTCTTTCCAGTCTGTACGCATCAGTACCCAATCATTACCTCTTTCAGTAACAGCCATTGAAAATTTAACTTCATTATTTGGTCTAAATAATTGTCTTTTTTCCAAAACCTTGCCCAATAAACTAATTTTATAAAGTTCACCCTTCTCACTTAACAAAATAATATTATTATCGCCACCTTCCAAGATTGGAGGATGATTAAATACCCCAGAGAATGTCATTGGGAAGCCTGTGGTTGTGCTTCCAGATGAATTTTGTATTGTTAGCTTCCCTTGTTTAGTTAGGTAAATACCATATTCCTGATTTTTTATAATGATACTTGGAAATGGTAGTAATACATCGGCTATTTTATGTACAACGTTGATTGGATTCAATGTCAAATCTTCTTTGTTTAACTTGAATGTACTGCCGTTTGAAGCAACAAGCGTTACAAAATGACGATTATCACTTTCATTTTCAAAGATTTTAAAATTATCTAAATTATATCCTTTAAAAGATTTGCTTATTTTAACATTAAATCCTTTTTCAGCTCGAGATAAAACATAAATATTTTTATTGGTAGCACATATAAACTGCTGTACCGACTGATTGAAAACACGGCTATTTTTGATTTCTCCTAATATTTTTCCTGATAATTGATGACTCCATATTTGTTTCCCTTCATTGTATAAATGCAATTTATTATCAGCACTTTGTACTAAAATTTCAGCATTTTTAGTAACTGGATTTACTAAATATAGCGGTTCAGCATTAATATTCTCTGTAATTCGACCTAATTTCAACCATTTATTTGCGTATTTAACCGAACTCTTGACTGGATTAATATTTTTTAGCAAAACAATTCTACTATCCATCGCACTACTTTGCAAAATTTCTACTTGTACGGTTGAAAGTTCTTGGTTGTAAACATTAATTCTGTTCGCCCACGTGGTATTAATGATTTTTTGAAAATTAGGGATAACTTTAGCGCTTTCAGAAATTATTGTTAAGTTGGCAGGAACACAAGATTTTAAAATTTCTTTATGTTTTGGAGAATTAACCCAAACATCGCCTTTTCCCATGTTTATTAAATAGTCTTGCATAACCAAAAGACTACTTGCCAAAATCACTTTGTCCTTGTATTCAGTAAAATAACATTCCTCAAATCCACTAAAAATATTTCCAAAAAGAAGGCTTGGAAATTCCTTAATGCCCAAATTGACAATCATAAAACTGCCGTATTGAACACTAAAAACGTCTTCTTTCCCTTCCTGTGCTACATTACGGGCTATGACTTTCAAAGGATTCAATAAATCTTTTTGATTAATTATTAAAACTTTTTTAAATTGATTTCCTTCTGTATTATCAAAAGTACAAAGTGTAATTTCACTTTCAATTCTATTATAAATTTCCTTGAAATCAATATCAAATTTTGAACTTGCTTTATCCCTTAAAGATGAAATTTTAGTCTCATTTTCTAATAATTTTTCAAAATTTTGAATCAAAGCTTTTGGCTTATTAAATGAAAAATCTATAATATACGAACACGCATTTGGAATCATGTTCAAATTAGTAATACTTAAAGGTTTTTGTTCTTTGAAAATATTGTCCGCTGCATTCATTGAAATCCCTTCAAGCGTATTTATTTTAGGCTTTAGCCACTGAAAAGTTTTTGGAAATAAGCTAAAAATCTGAGCAGAGGAGTTAGATTTTATTACTGAAACATCTGATATAAATTTATTTATAGCTATATAATTGAAATGGGTAAGAGTAAATAATGAATCAGTTTCATTAATTGTAGATTGTAATGGCAAAGACTTTACCCAAGAATTTTCTTGATGTAAAACAGCTTCTTCTACGGCCAAATTTGATTTACTGAAAATTAAAAAATTTTCTTGAATAATATAAGAAAATACAATTTTAGATTCAGTATTTATCACTTCTGAAATTTTAATTCCCCGAGTAGTATGTGGAATTACTCGATAACCAGTAGTATTCTGTCCAAGGCTTTCTAAGGTTGATATAAAGTGTTCATCATCAACACTTAATGGCAAATAGTTTACAAATGAAAAATCCCCTTTACCTTCTGGAAGAACCGCAAAATAAAGTATCTTCTTATTTAACAAATTTGAAATTTCTTTATCATTCAATCCGATTTGCTTGAATGTTTCA
>JANPIG010000746.1:0-5112 GCA_031424875.1 Cytophagales bacterium | reverse complement strand
TCATGCTATTTTTAGCAATTTCAAGTTTTGGACAAACCATCAAAAGAATTGATGGCACCAAAATTTCAGCAGATAGTTTACAACGGAAAATTGAATTTCTGATGAAAACTGCTAATGTTTCTGGAGCGGCCATTTCGGTTTTTAATGATAATAAACCCATTTTTAGCAGAACTTTTGGCTTGGCAAATGTCCCTAAAAATGAGCGTTTTACACCTTCTTCAGTAATGTATGGCGCTTCTTTTGCCAAAATGGTTTTTGCTTATATTGTCATGCAATATGTACAAGAAAAAGTAATTGATTTGGATAAACCTTTAATTGAATATCTGTCTAAAACCTTGCCAGACTACAAAATTAAGGGTTCTCGTAGAGGTTATCATGACTTAGCAAATGATGATAGATACAAAAAAATAACGGCTCGGATGTGCCTAAACCATAGCACAGGTTTTCCCAATTGGCGTTGGTTTGAACCGGATAAAAAAATGAAAATTAAGTTTGAGCCTGGCAGTAGATATAGTTATTCGGGCGAAGGTCTTTATTTATTGCAGTTTGTTATTGAACAAATAACGGGAATGGATTATGAGACCATTTCTCAAGAAAGGGTCTTTAAACCCTTCATGATGGAAAATACCAGCCAAATTTGGCAATCCAGATTCGACAATTCTATCTGTTACGGACATAACGCCAAAGGTGAGCCTTATGAACTCATGAAGTGGAAAGAAGCCAGTGCGGGCGGATCTATGAGTACGACTTTAGCAGACTTTACTAAATTTTATTCCGCCTTGATTAACAATGTAGGCTTGTCAAAAAAGAGTTTTAAAGAAATGACTTCTCCACAAATCCGCATCAAATCAAGACGACAATTTGGACCTTGGTCTCGTATAGATAGCACCGATAATGATAATATCCAGTTGAGTTATGGATTGGGTGTGGGTGTATTGAAAACACCTTTCGGCAGAGGGTTCTTTAAAGAAGGGCACGATGAAGGTTGGTGACATTATTCAATTTGCTTTCCAGAAAAGAAAATTGCTATCTTCATCA
Source organism: Cytophagales bacterium (assembly GCA_031424875.1). Classification (GTDB taxonomy): domain Bacteria; phylum Bacteroidota; class Bacteroidia; order Cytophagales; family Spirosomataceae; genus Arcicella. The sequence continues at coordinate 4,074 of JANPIG010000746.1, read as the reverse complement.
TGACTAATAACGATAATGGTGAAAGCATTTTTAAAGAACTTTTAGCCTATTCTATTGGTGATATTTTTACGCCATCAGAATGGGAAAACTATATTCCTTATAATGCGAAACTTTAAAGAAATTACTTGAAAAAATCAGTACATTAAGATAAAACATATCGTTCAAAACCGCACAAAAACTGTCCGAAATCGGACAGTTTTTATTTTGTATAGATTTTTAAAGTATTGATAATCAGATAATTGAAAATATGGCATAGGTTTGGAACAATATATTTTTACATAAAAACACTTTATCAAAAAACCTGTTTATCCCTAAACCTTTTAAATTTAATTTCCAAAGCAATGCTTCAAAACTATCTAAAAATCGCCCTCCGAAATCTTGTCAAAAACAAGATTTATTCTTTCATCAATATTGCTGGTTTGGCGGTTGGTATGGCGGTGGCTATGCTGATTGGTCTGTGGATGATTGATGAGCTTTCTGCCAACAAACATCACAAGAATTATGAGACACTTTATCAGGTAATGATGCACCAATCTTTTGATGGACATCGTGGTTCACAGACGGCTCTCCCGTACCCGATGGGTGAAGAATTAAGAACTAAATATCCTGATTTTAAGGCAGTTGCGATGTGTGATTGGGGAAGCGGGCATTCCTTAGTCACGGGCAATCAGAAGTTTAATAAGTTTGGCCATTACTTTGGTGAGCAAGGTGTTGATATGTTTTCACTGAACATTTTGAAAGGGGATAAAAATCCTTTAAAAGACCCTTACTCAATCGTTTTAACGGATGAATTGGCGACAACAATATTTGGCAATGTAAACCCGATTGGAAAGGTTCTGAAAATAGACAATACGGTTGATTTGAAAGTGACTGCTGTGGTGGCAAAACAACCCAAAAATGCTACTTTACAATTTGATTATTTGTTACCGTGGAACTTACAAATTAAGTTATTGGATTACATTAAAAACCAACGAGATGCGTGGGGAAATAACTCATTTCAAGTGTATGTACAATTGAAGGAAGGTGTCAATCCAGATAAAACGAATGCTAATATTAAGAATGTAGTTTTGGATAAATTTAAGGATGATAAATTGAAACAAGCGAGTGTTAAACCAGAAGTTTTCTTGCATCCAATAGCAAAATGGAGGCTTTTTGGCGAATTTACGGATGGTATAAACACAGGAGGTTTTATTAAATATGTAAGACTTTTTGGCATTTTTGGCTTGATAGTTCTACTGATTGCCTGTATCAATTTCATGAATTTGAGTACGGCTCGTTCTGAAAAAAGGGCAAAGGAAGTTGGCGTTCGTAAAGCCATGGGTTCTGGTCGTGGAGAGTTAATTGGACAGTTTTTGAGTGAATCTTTGGTAATTTCATTTATTGCTTTGGCATTTGCTTTAATCATCGTCGAATTGGTCTTGCCTGCCTTCAATACCCTTACTGAAAAAGAAGTTTCATTGCAATTAGCAAATCCTACTTTTTGGGGTATCATGTTGATTTTCACCATATTCACGGGACTTTTGGCGGGTAGCTATCCTGCTCTTTATCTTTCTTCTTTCAATCCAGTAAGAGTCTTGAAAGGCACAATTCGAGTTGGCAAAAGTGCTTCGTTGCCTCGTCAGGTTTTAGTAGTTTTACAATTTTCATTTTCGATTGCCTTGATGATTGGAACGGTGATTATTTACCAACAAATTCAGCACGGTAAAAATCGCCCGATTGGTTTTGATAGTAAGGGATTAATTTCTGTATTTAGTTCGGCTGATTTAGTCAAAAATTATGAACCACTTCGCACTGAATTATTGGCTACGGGTGCTATATCGTCAATATGCAAATCTTCGTGTCCGCCTTATCAAACGTGGAGTAATAATGGAAATTGGGAATGGAAAGGTTCAAAGCCAGAAGATAAGTCGGCTCTATTCAATACGATTGCTTCTGATTATGATTACATTAAAACAGTAGGCATAAAATTGAAAGCTGGGCGAGATTTTTCACGAGATTTTGCTTCCGATTCTTCGGGCGTAATCCTTAATGAAGCGGCCGTGAAAAGAATGGGATTAAAAGATCCAATTGGGGAAATTTTGAAATGGCATGGAGAGACTCGTAAAGTAGTTGGCGTGGTGCCAGATATGCAAATGGATTCACCTTTTGAGGTGATTCGTCCTACTACCATCATTTTTTCTAAAACGTGGGTCAATTTAATTTGCGTAAGAATAAACCCTAATGTTTCCGCCTCAGCATCTATCAAAAAAATAACCCCAGTTTTTGATAAATATAATCCTGGTTTTCCCTTCGATTATCAGTTTACGGATGAACAATACGCTAAGAAATTTAATTATTTGGAACTCATTGGAAAACTGTTGTTAGCGGTTGCATTTTTAGCCATTTTTATTTCTTGTTTGGGACTATTTGGCTTGGCATCATTCATGGCAGAACAACGCACAAAAGAAATCGGTGTTCGGAAAGTTTTGGGTGCTACAGTCTTGAGTATCACCACTTTATTATCGAAAGATTTCTTGAAATTGGTTATAATCTCCATCGTGATTGCTTCGCCAATTGCTTATTTTACGATGAATAAATGGTTGCAAGATTATGAATATCGGATAGAAATTGGGACGGGCGTTTTTGTTTTGGTAATGGCAGTTGCGATTATAATTGCCCTATCAACAGTGAGTTATCAAGCGATTAAAGCGGGGCTGGCGAATCCTGTGAAGTCTTTGCGGACGGAGTGAAATATTAGTAGTAATTTCATCTATTACATTATGTTTAAAATATAGAAAATACTAACACATGAAAAGAAAATTTAAAATTATTTTTGCTATTATCTTCTTGATAATCAATACATTAGAAGCCCAAAACGACAGAAAACAACACATTGATTCCCTAATGAAAAGCGTTGCTAATTTAGGTATTTTTAATGGAAATGTATTAGTAATTGAAAAAGGAAAAACGGTTTATCAGTCATCTTTTGGGTATGCAGATGCCAGTAAAAAAGTGAAACTTGATGCCAATTATCGGTTTAATATCGGATCAATTGCCAAGGAATTTAATGCAGTCGGCATCATGATGTTGAAAGAACAAGGCAAGTTGAATTTAGAAGATAAAGTGTCTAAATATTTTCCAGAATTACCTGCTTGGGCCGACAAAATTAGTATCAAAAATCTTCTGCAATACACCAGCGGTTTACCCGATATTAACTGGAAAACTATTAAAAATGATGCTGATATTTGGGCAGATTTGAAGAATGTTGAAAAGCTTGATTTTGAACCAAATACAAAATATGCTTACAACAATAGTAATGTCTTTCTGCAACGAAGAATTATTGAAAAAATAACGGAAATTTCTTTTCAAAAAATGGTTGAGACTAAATTATTACAACCCTGTGGAATGAAAAACTCATTGATTGACCCAGATTTGAAAGGGGATAAAGTGGCAGTTTCATTCAATAATAATTTTGTTGAAGACCCCCGCCAGTTTTCCTATGTGATGAGTGGATGGACATCCGTAACTGCCAATGATTTGTATAAATGGTTACATTGTTTACATCATTTTAAACTAATTAGTCAAAATTCCACCCAAGAAATTTTAACGCCTTTTGCTCCCTCAAAACAAGTGGGATTAGGAGGAGGAAGTATGGAAAATGGACAATTCAAAGAGCATTTTCATCATGGTTCCAGTTTTGATTTTGAAAGTTTACACTTCACATTACCGCCTGAGGGCATTTATATCCTTCTTTTAACCAACAATAAAAATGCTAAACTTTTTGAAATTAGAGATGAAATACTACATATTTTAAAGAAAGAACCCTTCAAAATTCCTAAAAAATCTCTGAGCAAATTCCTTGATGGACAATTGAGTAAAAACAATAAAAATGCAGAAACTGTCATCAGTATTTATCAAGATTTGAAAGCTAAATATCCGAATGATTATAATTTTGAGAACGAACCTGAATTAAACGCAGTGGGCTATTCATTTATGAACAATAAATTATTAGATGATGCCATAAAAATATTTGAATTTAATGTAAAATTGTTCCCTAATTCTGGTAATGCTTTTGACAGTTTGGGTGAAGCATAT
>JANPIG010000745.1:0-1593 GCA_031424875.1 Cytophagales bacterium | reverse complement strand
CTACTGATTTGATCGTTGGCATCCATAATTGGTGTTGTACCTCCTTTATTTGTTGGCTGCCAAGCTTCGTATAAAGCACGCTTAGAACGGTTACCTTGGAAAGTATTAAAGTCAGAAAAATAACGTGTATAGTTAAATACATCATTTCCTTGCGTACCATTCAGAAAAACTGTCAAGTCAAAGGCTTTATAACCAAAATTAACATTTAAACCATACACAAAGTCTGGGTGTGGTGTTCCAATAATTGTTCTGTCATCATCAGTAATTTTTCCATCACCATTAATATCAGCAATTTTGAATTTACCCGCCTTATTATAATCTCCGTAAGGAGCCCAAGCCCTTGCTTCTTCATCAGACTGGAAGATACCCAACACTTTGTATCCAAAGAAAGAAGAAAGTGGGGAGCCTGCTTGCGTAAGTGTAACTGCGGGAACTCTTGAACCATATCCAAAAAACTTAGTAGTAGAACTTTCAGTAAGTTTATCTACATTGTTTTTGTATGACGAAATATTTGCTCCTATACTATAACGAAAGTCTCCAACAGTACTTTTATAATTCAAGCCAAAGTCAATTCCTTTGTTAGTCATTTGTCCTACGTTCAAGGCTGGTGCGTTGGCATCACCTGCTGTGAAGGTAATAGGCACTGTAAATAACATATCAGAAGTAACACGATTCCAAATATCTAATTCAAAAGTCAATTTACTATTAAACAAAGCTCCATCTAAACCGATGTTAGTGGTAGTGGTAGTTTCCCATTTTGCTTTTGGATTTCCGAAAGCCTGAGCATCATAGCCAATTTGAGGAGTAGTTTGATTGCCATCAATTGGATAACCTGCGTGGAAAATATCAGAACGATAAGTGGTATAAGAGTTATAATCACCAATTTTCTGATTACCCGTTTGGCCATAACCAAATCTCAATTTCAAATCACTAAATACCGGTAATTGCTCTTTCATGAATTTCTCTTCCGATAAACGCCAGCCCACACTAAATGCGGGGAATAAAGCACTACGTGAAGCACTCAAAAAACGTGAAGAAGCATCATTACGAAGGATAAATTGAACCAAATATTTACCATCGTAAGCATAGTTTAATTTACCAAACTGTGACCAAAGCGTGTAATCATTGAAAGCAAAGCCTTGGTTTGATACTTTAGTAGGATCACCTAAGTTTAAGTAACTAATGATTGGTGTTGTCTCAAAAGCATAACCATTTCTACCGGCTGAGAAGAACTCTCCAAAACTTTTAATTGATTCAATACCTACGTATGTATCAAGTTTGTGAACAGCATTAAATGTTCTACTATATGATAAAGTATTTTGCCATGTCCACTGATATTCATATCTACTGGTTGACGTTGAACCATTATTGAAACTACCTTCTACATATTCTGGATTGGCACGTCCCAAATAGGTACCACGGTCGCCCGTTAAGTCAATACCGAAACTCGTTTTGATAGTTAAATCTTTAATGATATCAAATTCAGTATAAGCATTCCCGAATACTCTCATACGATAGTTATGATTGTCTTTCTGACGGTCTAATTCAGCGTAAGGGTTAGAATTATTACCTAAATTTTGACCACGACTACCC
>JANPIG010000744.1:0-1366 GCA_031424875.1 Cytophagales bacterium | reverse complement strand
TAAGAAACTCCAAACAAAGAATCTGATTTCTTTAGTCCCTAATTAATCCTTTTTCCAATCACCATTTAAACCCAGGCATTACGAAGTAGAAAATATCCCACCAGTCATCGCCACGTTGCATATATAGTTTGTAACCTCCTTCAAAATGGATAGCTTCGCCATTGTCCAGCATGGCATCGTATCTAACCATTCCTTCTGAAAAACCCATGCCGTTGCCATCTTCCAAAAGGTCAAAACTGATGTCTTCAATGGTATATTCATCATTTTTGAATTCTTCGAAGGCATCGAAAAACAATGACATTTTTTTGAATAACTCCTTGATAGGCAATATTTTACCATCGGCAGTTACCATAGGGTCAGCAAGTTCGTAGCTTTGTTCTGTAAATTCACGGGTAAACCATTGCTTCATGAACCCTTGCGTATTTTTTGTTATTTCAGCTTTATCGTTGAGGTGAAATTCTTCGTAAATGAAATTACAGATGGTATTTTCTACGAACTCTTTCTCTACATTTTCAAGAAATAATTCTTCAGTAATGAACTTATAAATGACAATGTCGTCATAAGGGCCATCGCATACATTTAGCATAATGCCATTACTTTCCATCAAATCGTTGAGTCTGTCCAACTCATCGCTAATTTCTTCCGGTTCTAGTTCTTCAGCGTTCTTAAAATCAGGTTTTCCGATTCTTTCAAAAACCGTAATTTCCTCTCCACTGCCATGATTTGCCTCAAAAGCCATAATTTGCTTCAAAAATTGGTTCTCAATTTCAGGCGGTAAAGTCCCATTTGAACGCATGATGAAATCATCTCCAAACTGCATTTGGAGTTTGATTTTCATAATTTCATTTTCTATACTCAGTTTATCTTTTTCTTCTTCGGATAAATAATCATCCTCATCTTCGTTGTCTTCTTGCATGACGATATTTTTTTGTTCAAAAATAGTATTTTATCTTGGTAAACTCAAAAGGGTAAAGGCAAATTTAAAATCTATATACTTATCCTCAATGTTGTAATTTTTATTTCGAATTCACGACTAATGAAACATAAAATTCAATCTCATGAAAAATTTCTCTCGACGTTCATTTTTTCCAAAAAGTAAGCATGAGTGCAGGGTTGTCAACTCTTGTAGCTAAACAACTAGCAAATTTTGTAAAAAATTATAAAGGAATGATAAAGGTTTGTCAGGAAATGGGCGTGCAATTAATAATGGGTTATTGCTTACATTATGATCTCTATCATTGATTTCGGAAGACTGTTCTACCCATAAAAATCAGCAAGTAAAAGGGTATTATCCGCTAAAAAAATTGGAAATGGAAGGCTTTGAATTGTTGAATAAAGGCGATAAAAGAATGCTCAAAAGTTCTTC
>JANPIG010000743.1:0-9050 GCA_031424875.1 Cytophagales bacterium | reverse complement strand
TGTCTCCTTTTGCTCCTTCATCTTTTACAATGGGTATAACTGTAATTTTTTTAGCAATAGATAAGGTATTGTAAACCCTCTCGTATGGATAACTTCTTGTTCTTTTAGGTGAAACCCATTTAGAAATGGCAAAGCTTGTTTGTTCTTTTTGTACAATACAGCTACTTGGGGCCGTGTTAATATTGAATTGATTGAAAGAAACAGTTGGTAAATTATCACTTAAAAACACCTTGTATTTAATGCCTGTAATTTTTCCTTTTATGTCCATTGTGTATGGGCTTTAATAATTAAAAGTTAATATAGCTGTATTGTATTTTAAAATAGATTCTTTGTAATTGTCTAATATTCAACTTTACTACAATGATTGCCATTAGTTCAAAATAGTAATATTAAATCATTTATATGAATTTTGGTTATGAAATAAAGCTCCGAAAGGTACAACAATTATTTTTGCTTTATATATTTTACAAACTTACAAAATCAAAATCTCTATCGCTCCAACGCTCCCCAAAGTCTGTAATATTCCCCAAAGTCTTGAACAAAAAAAACGGTTTCATCTGTGAAAATTCGGATTCTACTTGTATATTTTTGATGGTGTTTTCCATTACGTTTCCTTTTTCAAAAACTGCCAAAACCCTGTAACCCCTGTCATGGTTATATTTGTCGGTTGCTGAACCCATTATAAGTCCTTTTAGGCTTTTTTTTAGGCTTTTGGTAGGTCTTGTTGCTGATATGTCGTTGTATAACTCCAATATGAATAAATGGCGTTTGTTTTCGCTGTCTATATACCTTGCTATTAAATCGGGTTCGTAGTGTGTGCCGTCCTCAAAATTAAGCCTTGTTCTTGATTCTAAACCCTCTCTTTTTATTGCTCCATTTTTTAAAAAGTAAGCATCTACAAAATCAATCTCATAGCCTTTGTTTTTTGCCCAAATCTCAAAACCAATCCAACAATCAAGCGTATTTATTCTATGGATAAAATCATTACTGAAAAAATTATTTGGATTTTTCGGGTGTTGTATCTCTTCTATTTCTGTGCTATTTTTCAATAATTTTGCCCCCTTTGGTGTCAAAAAGTTAAGGTTGTCAATTCTTCCCATTTTTGGAATTGTGCCAATGCTTATGCTATCCACTAAGCCAATATCTCTAAGGCTTTTAATGTTTTTTGTTGCATGGATATAATGACAAATACCCAATCTTTCAATCTGTCTTGATGATAAAAATTTATATTTTGCTAATGCAATTAAGATGTTTTCTTTGGCTGGCGTAATCATTTTTAGAGTTAATTATAAATCATATTTTGCCTTTTGGTTGCTCTCGGCTTGTCTTGTTTCTTCGCTATTCTTTTGGCGTGTGGGCTTGTAATATAGGCTCTTTTGTTGCTCCTGTAATTGTTTGTATTCGTCCTTTTTCAATGAGTTTTTTGTACCTAAATACGTTTTCGGTACTGTTATTTTTACTTTGTCTTTGCCTGTTATTTTTATCAAAAATTCGCCCGTGTTCAGCTTTATTTTTTCGCTGTCATTAATTACCCCTTTTACGTTGTCATCTATCAAGCCTTGTATTTTTATTTTTGTATTGCCTAAAACAATATCCTCAATTTTTTTATTCATTTCTTGCCCTCTGTTCTGCTGTGCAAGTGTAAAATGTAGCCCGTATTTTCTCGCTTCTGTTAGTATGGTTTTGATGCTGTCGCTCACATAGTTTTGAAACTCATCAATTAAAACGTGTGTAGTTGGTCTTTTATCGCCCTTTCTTCTCATGGCTATCGCCTGTATTTGTGCAATGATTAATCTGCCAATTATGCTGCTTATATCCTCGCCCAAATTCTGCTTGGATAGATTAAAAATAATGATGTAATTTTCATTAATTAATTTTGATAGTTTTACGGTGCTTTCCCCTGTGGTTATATCTACAAAAGTTTGACTATTTAAAAGCTCTTGCACCTTCTTTAAAAGTGCTTCTCTTGTTACTTTGTAACTCTTATCATTTACATATTTTTCAAAAAATATGCGGTGTCCTTCGTTGCTTGTTTGTCCTCCAAACTCGATAAGATGGGCGTTAGTTTCTTCGTCTAAAAAGTCCCTAAAATCTCGAAAATCAGCCCCTTTTTTTCTAAATAGTGTTGAGATAATGGGGTTTAAAAACACCTCCATATTACTCGAAACTGACTCACCGCCTTTAATGGTGTCTTTAAATGTTTTTATAAATTGTGATGTTGCAACCTCGATACTTTGGGGGTCTGTGGTGTCTATGTCAAAGGGGTTAAATTTAGGCGTGTAGCCCTTAAACAATGTGGGGTCAAATATTACAAGCCTTGACGGGTCAAAGTCTTTAAATTGGCTTATTTCTTCGGCAAGGTCGCCGTGTGGGTCAATTAGTACAAGACTGCTTTTTTTGTCTTTCCTCGTTCCTTGTTCGTGAAAAATGTATTTTAAAAGTTCACTTTTACCGCTACCGCTTGCCCCTATTATGTAGGTGTGGCGTTCTCGGTCTTGGTCTTTGATGTTAAATGGATACTTCTTTAAAAAAAAATGAACCGAATTTCGGATAAAACTCTTTAATCATTTTTGAATAGTCTTGATAGGGTTCATTTGATAAGTTATGTCCAATAATTGCTTTAAATTCGGGGTTTTCTTTAAAATAATTTTGTAGATGTTGGGGCGGATTATACGCCCGGCATGATAAATAATCATTATAACTAATAATTTTTAATCTGTGATATTGTTCCATATTTTCGGCTTCAATCTCTCCAATTAACTGATTATATGTATAATTAAATTTATTGATACGCTCGGAAACAAAGCCCCAAACATTAAATAACGTACATTCTCCAAACTGTATTGATTCATTTTGGTTGATTGTTGCCCCTGTAATACGCTCAAAATCTTGGTCAATATCTCTAATTAGTGCTAATTGTAAGCGTTTTTCTATTCGTGCGTTATAAACCCCTTGAAATAGATTTTTGAGTGTATCAAGTATCATTTTTTGAATAGTTTTGATAGTCCTTTTAATATCAATTCTGACGCTTTATTTGCTACCATTTCTTTGATTTCATCGGTTTTTATATCAATTCCTTGTTCTTTGGTCTTTTCTAAAACCTTGTCAGTAATTGAAGAAAAAAGCCCTTTTTTCCCGTCGCTGTGCCAATGCTCTCCGCAACTATGGCAATAATGATTGCCGTTTCTGTTAGCTTCTCCGCATACTTTACACGCCCAAAACCCCTCGCTCCCTTTGCTTTCGTCTGTTACAATTTGTTTTTTTACGATACTCGCCACAAAGTCAGTTTTAAACGCTTTTAATGAATTACCGCAATTATGGCACTTACTTAGTTTGTTACTATTCATAGAACCGCAACTATTGCACTTTCTCAAATCTTCTCTAAATATTGGCATATTTTAAAGTTATTTTAAAGGATAATTATACATTAATTATAATAATAGTCAAGATATTATATAAATGTATGATAACCAAGTTCTTAACTACACTTTATTTATAAAACTAACTACAAAATATATAAATTTTGTGTCTGTTGTTGTATGGGTGGGAAAAGTTAGGGTAATTGATAGCAAAGTTTAAAAAATAAAAGGTGAAATAATGGTTTATTGTATGAGTAGTTAAGTAATATATTTAATCAAACAATCATTTATATAAATGATTAAATATATAAATGATTAAAGTTTTGCCCTGCCCTGGTAATTGTTTTATCCTGTCATTACTTCTTATAAAACCAATTCTTTACATGGCTTCTTAGGCTCTTTAGTGTTTCTATATTTTCGATTTGTTCGGCTGTTTCTCCAAAATATTGATTGGTACTTTCGTTTTGGGGAAAATTTACAAATGGTGTCAGCTCGGTCTGCTCCTGAGCGTGGGGTAGGGGAGTAGTGGTTAAAAGGAAAATCAATATTTACCTATTTTTCCTTGTCCATGTGGTATAATTGAACCATTTCAAGTAGTTACATTTTCAAGTGTATAAATCTTAATCATTTATATAAATGATTAAGATTTATACTTTTCTATTAAATCGGTAAACGCTTCTATTGCAAGCTGTTTTATGGTCTTTTTATTTTTAATACTCATTATTTTTATTTCGTCCATTATGGTACTTGATGCCCAAAAGTTTACATGGGTTTCGGGTTCTTTTGGTTTCTTCTCCTCGATTAGTCTAACCTCTTGGATTGGTAATTTTGGGGGTGCATTTTTTATCTTATCGGCTAACTTGCTTCTGTTGTCTTTATAGTCTGTACTCATTTGATTTAGTTTTTAAGAATGTAAATAATTTAAAATTTCATCTGCTAAGTTTACTATTTCCGTTTTAGCTTTTTCGTCTTCGCTGTTAAATATTCCGTTTGTCATTGGGGAACGTGCAAAACTTACACGTTGCGAAATTTGGGCTTTCAATAGTGGCAAATCATAGTCCTCTAAAATTTCTTTCACTTCTCCGTTTAAACTGGTGTTGTGCATAACCATATTTAAAACCATTCCTGCTTTTAAACTTGGTTTTTGCTTCTTAGCTGCTTTGTATAATCCAATGGTCGCTTTTACTGCCAAAGCGTCTAAATACCCTGCTTTGGTTGGTATTAGTACAAAATCAGAAATTAAAAAAATCTCATGTAGCTTGTTTGTCAGATAGGGCGGTGTATCTATTACTAAAACGTCATAATCTAATGTCTCTTTGTTTCGCACCTTTTCCAATGGCACTAAATCAATGCCTTTTATAAATTCCTCGATTTCTGAAATACTGCCCTGTAAATCGGTGTCAGTTATTCCGACCTTTAAATTTTCAGATAAACAAAACGCTAAATTTAATGCAAGGGTTGTTTTTCCTACCCCTCCTTTTTGATGTACTACGCTGATAATAAGCATTATAAGGGTTTTTAAATAATTGAAACTTTAATCAAATATATATTTAATCATTTAATCATTTATATAAATGATTAAAATTATTTTCAGATTGACAAAGTAATTTTTTTTTAGTTATTTGGCTCTGCTGTCGTCATGGCTTCAAATGTTTGTGGTTGTTCGTCAAATAAACCCTCTTGAATAAATGGTTTGTTTTCTTGGTCAAACATTATATTAGTGTTATAATCTCTTTTTGCAAGATTCTGTAATGTCTTTCGTGGGTCGTATCCCTTAGCTTCAGCAATGGCTTTTCCAATGTTATAAATACCAACTTTACTAATTTCTCCATTTTTGAAATATCGAATATTATTTTTTATGGGTTCGATTTTTTCGGCTCTTTCTTCTTCGCTTAGTTCGTTAAAAAGTTTTATAAAATGGTCAGTTTCTCGCTTTCTAAAATCCTCAATGATTAGTTCTAATTTCTTGGCTTTGCGTTCTTCTTTTGCCTTTTCTTCTTTCTCTCGTTGCTGTTCCTCTTTTGCTTCTTGCTTCTGTTTTAGATAGTGTTTATAGTTTTTAAAGTAGTCGCCACTAAAAAAACCTATGGGGTTTTTAATCTCTTGTTTATAGGTGTCTTTGGCTCGCATTAAGCCGTTATAAACTGCATCATAGCCGTTTTTATCTACCCATTGCATTATGGTAGCTTCTGCGGTTTCTCTTGGTAGTCTTGCGGTCGCTTCAAACTTTAAAGCTGTAAAAATTGTGTAAAGTGTTGATAGTTGGTTTTGTTGGGTTCTCTCTCTTTGTGGGGTTGGCTCTTGGGGCTGTGCTTCGTTTTGTTCTACCGTTTTGAGTATTTTAGTTTTTTCTTTGATAACAAAAATTAAGCCTTTTACTCTCGGTCTTTGGCTGTCTAAATTGTCGCCTGTGAGTTGGTAGCTTACTAACAAGTTTGTTTTCTCGTTTATTTCCTCAATCGCTGGCATTAAAACTCTTATTTCAAGTTTGTTAAACCTATTATATCCACTTGTATTGTAACCAAAATCATTTTTAAACCTTTCTAAATCAGTAACATATTTACCATTAAATAGCCATCTTTCAAAGAAAGGATATAGCCTAATAGCTTGGGCGTTTTGTAGTCGAAATATGTTACTTTTTAGGAAACTAAAATTATCTTTTTGCTTTGTTTTTAAAATGTGCTTTGCAAGGTCGCTATCTACAAAAATCTCAATTTTACCTGTTTTCTCGTTATGTATTGACTTTGTAACGATAGGAACACTAAAATTTTCATCACCGTCTTTCCATTTTAAAAGGGTTGTTTGTAGATAATCAACACTATCAATTAAGTATTTAAAGTTTTTTATGTTTGCCCCTATACTCTGTAAAAAATCCTTTATTTGGAGTTCAAATTTTATGGTTTCCGTTCTTTTGATACCCTCTAAATGTTCGGGCGTTAGTCTTGATACTATTTCATAAAACACTTTGGGCGTATAGGTATCATTTACCGTTACTTCCTTGCCCCTGCCAATTAATCTGACAAACTTCGGGCTTGCAAGCGGATTATTTAAAATAATATAATCACTATCTTTTTGAAGTGAATCTATTGTTTCTAAATCAGTTTTTTTATTCATTGTACAGAGTCGGGTATGACTAAAATTCAATCAGTTCTAATAATTATGACACAAATATCAAGATAAAATGGGACATTTAAAAAATTGTCCCATAATGGGAGTTTTATTTGTTTTTTTCATAACTGAAATTTAGTTAAATATTTATATAAATGACTTTAAATCAATGTTTTATATATACCGTAATATTGTCCCCTAATCACCGTAGTTTAGTCTCATACCCCGTAATATTGTCCCCTAATCACCGTAGTTTAGTCCCATGCCCCGTAATATTGTCCCATGTTCCGTAATATTGTCCCCTAATTACCGTAATATTGTCCCCTAATCACCGTAATATTGTCCCCTAATCACCGTAATATTGTCCCCTAATTTTTTTTTAAATCTTTGTAATCCCTTTGCTATCAAGGCTTTACGAGCTTCAAATTTTTGTCTAAAAAGGTTTTAAAAAGAACTTTTAAAAAGACACACACTAAAAAGGGAATTTTGTGTGTGTTAATTACTAAAAATAATAGTATTGATTTTTATTTTTAGGTTTCAGAATTTTCTTTGGTTTTTAGTTATTTTTTAACTTTTATAATTGGCTCGTTTTTTCTCTCCCCCCTGTTCCGCCCGCCCCCCCTCTCATTTTTTATCTCTCAAATAGTGCTTATAACCGTTCAAAAATCCAAAATGAAAGCCGTTTATAGTCGTGTATGGCACATTGTACCAATTCAACTATAAACGGCTTTCATTTTGGATTTTACCACTATTTCAAGCGGTTCTATTTTTTATCTCTCCCAAAACTCGCTACCAGTACGCAAAATCAAAGCAAACCAAAAATAAAAAGTAGGTTTTCAGTTCAATGTGGCATGGGTATTAATAAGCAAGTAAAACTTTGACAGGTATTTTTTTTGTTTTCTTCTGTCATATATATTCAAAAATATTAGTTTGAATGCTTGTTTTTATTTCCTTTTTTGGTAACTCATCTAAATAATTAGAGATAAATAACTCTTTACCTAATTGGTTTGAATTGGGTGTTATATTTCTCATACCATACTTTAAGTCCCAATTAATTATTTTTGCGAAAGAAAATAACTCTCTTATATATTCGGAATCATCATAAGTAATCAACCATTTATGCTTACAATTTTTCATAACTTCTGCAAATCTAACATGGTCAAAACCTTTATGTAAATTACCATTTTTTCCATATAAAGCAGACTTCGTAGCAGAGTGATAAGGAGGGTCTAAAAATATAAAAACATTTTTTCCGGGTGCTTCTACAACTTCTTGATAATCTAAATTAGTAACTGTGGTATTTGGTAGTATTTCTTTTAGATTTTCAAGCCTTTCAATACTTGATTCAGTAAAACGGCCAGTAAATGACTGTTCTGAATATCCCCCTGAGTCTGACGTTCCTGAGAACGTAATACGATTAAATACAAAAAATGCTGCTGCTCTTTTTATATCATCAAACGAATCTAAGTTTTGCAAAAGGTATTGATATAATTCTTTGCCAATTTCAAACTCTTTTTTCCATTTCTTTACTTGGTCAATTACAACAAATACATCTGTTTTACAAACTTTCCAAAGTGTGTAAAGAGGAACATATAAATCGTTTATCCAATATTTTTTTTCAGGAAATCTTTGTTTGGTATTAATAAATATGGAACCACCACCAATAAATGGTTCTCTAAATTCTTCAAAATCTGGTAAAAGAGTAGAAATTAAATCAACTGCTCTACTTTTACCCCCGGGGTACCTTAAAGGGCTTTTAATCATTATGGATGTCTTAAACGAATAGTAAAATTATTTTCTTGGGCCTCTTTAAAAATTGTTTCAATCAAGGCCAGGTGGCCCTTATTGAAATCATTTGCTATATATAGGTCTTGGAGCTCTTCAACACTAAAATCCGATAAAATATTAAATTTTATTTTATTTGATACAAGGTCTAATATAGGCCTCGTTGTGAAAACTTGGTCATTAATTGTAACATCTGAGAGATTAGAATAAAGAATCATTTTAAGTAAACCGTCTTTAATATCTCCCCTACTTGGTAATATATTATCCGTGCTGTACTTACCCTCAATTAGATAAATATGTGAATCTATTATTTGAATTTCGTCAACTGTGAAGAAATATAAACCACCTAAATAGTTAGCAATTGTTATTTTTGCTTTTGATAAAGTTGATAATGATTCTTTGGGCTGTACTGTTGTAAACTCTCTTTTTTGTGCTTTATGGGCCTTATCTCTTGAAAAAAGTTTAAAGTTTTCTACATCTCCAGTAATTTTTCTTGCAAACCTATCAATCCCGTCAATTTTGTGTAATCTTACTCCTGTTATTTTTGATATTTCTAAATATGAGCTCCTAACTTTTTGTAACAGTGGTCCAAAATTTACAGTAAGTTCATTTAGATTCCAATGCAAAGCGGAACTATGATAACTCTCTATTTCTTTTATTTTTTCATTTACGAAATCATTATCAAATTGTTGGTTTGTAATTTTTGCTCCTTTTGCTTCGGCCGATGTATAGTAAGCAAAGATAACAAAGACATCTAACAAGCTCATTAACGAAACAGTATCCCACTGAATAAAATCT
>JANPIG010000742.1:0-2837 GCA_031424875.1 Cytophagales bacterium | reverse complement strand
ACGTTTTAAAGTTTGAAATGACCAATTTATGCAGAATCATTGCTTTCAATATTTGGAAAATTGTTAAAATATTCAAGTGATATATTGAATAACATTCAAGCAAATCTAAAAGTAGTAAACTATCTAAAATATTAATTTGATAGCTTGAATAGCGATATGTCTAACCAATATTGAACCTCATAAAAATAAAGAGCTCCTTATTCTCTTTTAGAGGTTCAATCATTTTAAATGAATAAAAAATTAATTTTTATGTTGATGATTTGGTTTGCTAATATAATTTTTCGCTATGCAAAGGTCATTTTTTTTTGGGATGAAGATGTTACATAATTTTTATTAATATTTACATAATTCACGTATTTTTAGGAATATTAAATTAAAAATTGGTCTAAACAACAATGTGTTCGCCAAAGTTAAATATGAATAGCCTCCAATCTGGCGATTTTAAGGAATTGGGGACTATTTAAAAATTCATCAGGTTGTAATTTGTTATTATTTAAAAGTATTTCAGCACATTTTTGGGTACGGAATACGGTTTTAAGGTCAATAATACCCATGTTAGGGCAGCCGAGTTTAATCTTTTACTTTTCCAAGACCACTTTACCTATAACAATCATGGCAAAGGCAATATTGATTGCATTGGTTACTTGTATTTCTTTATAATTCTTAAAATCAGCCAGACCGTAGAATTGTTTAGCGTCTCGAAAATCAAACTCTATTTGGAATCTCAATGAGTAATATTTGATAACTTTTAGAGCCTCCAAGGTTAAATCATTAGTAAAAAGTATGTTTCAGCTCACCTTGTTAGTAATCAAGTGGATGTGAATCATTACTACAATATTCAATTTAAGACCTGCCATTTTAGGAGTAAAAGCCTCAAATTGATATACTTTGGTTAAAATGTTAGACTCCTTATCTTGAATTGTGGATATGTAAAATCGTTCATCAAGATTGTCTAAATTCACTTTATCTCCCAAAGTCCTTGGTCGTCCTACCCCTAATTGTTCACCTTGATAGGATAAAATTAGATGAGCATTTGTCTTAAATTTAGAAATGATGTTTAGTCCATATTTAGAGGCTAAAAGTAAATAATCTTCGTGACCATAGAAACCGTCAAGAGCAATATGAAAACAATTTAATTCTGGTAAAAATACCTTCAATTGGCTCTGAACTAAGTCTAAAAGTGTTTTAAGCACTTGATACGAGGTACTTTCTGGTTCGGTTTTGACCTTATTTTTTGAACCTTTGGGTCTGCCTTTTGATTTAGTTTTTGGTTTTTTCTTAGATTTATTTTTCTTCTCTGAATCAAGAGTTACTTTGTACAAATTATTGACAACCAACTGTTTACATCCTAAGACATAAGATTCTTCCTTTTCGATATCAACAATAGAAATAGCTAAAAAACTGACAGAACGAATCACTTGTTTTGCCATTGACGAATAAAAATGCCCAAGACCATGAGTTTGTTTACCAGCTTTACCTTTGACCGTTTCATCCGCTGCAAGAAGATAGCTTTTACCTTTTTGATAAATAAAGTGCTTGAATAAAAATAAAGTTACTAACAACCAATTGACATCCTTCAAAGCATAAAACCTTTGAACAGTTCGATAGCTCAATGAACTATATCGGGCAACTGATAAAGTAGTAACTGAATTAGAAATTCCCAAAATGCTGTCAATGATGATAGCAAAATGTTGTAAATTTGTAGCACTGAATTGTCCAGACAGTACGTTTAACAGTTCGGTTATTATTTGCACTTTTACAAGTTGTTTAGGTCGGGAAACCTTATAACAATAGTAAAAGTGCTTTTATTTTATTGACTGCCGATTTTGGCGAAGATATTGAAATTAGCCTTTTGAGTTTTAAAATACTTGAAATGAATTTTTCAATTTACTCAACATCATATAATCTGCCGTAGCCCTTCTGAACTTCTGTGCTTCCTTGGTTAGTTTCCGCACCGTACCCGTACCATCGTGTGACATCCATCCGATAAACATTTTTACGCTCCATCTAAATCATAACTTTTAGACAATCAAACACTAACTTTCTCGAAACGTTGCTAATTCACGATGCCTAAACTGTGCATTCCCAAAGGACAGCTACAGGACAAATCTTGCCCCTTCATGTGGTTGGTAGTTTTACTTTGTTCTATGGATTATAAAGCTCCTATCTTCTTTTGAGAAACCAATTTTTGGGTAATAATCCATTGCTGTTGGAACTGAGAGCAATAAAACCATTGATTGCTCCCCAACTTTTTCCCTTGTAAGCTCTATAAGTTTTCTGCCAATCCCTGATTTTTTATAATCAGGATTAACAGCAAGATCTGCAAGATAGCTACCCCAAACCCAATCCGTAATTGTTCGAGAAAGCCCTACCAATTTCTCACCATACCATGCTGTGACAATTAAATCAGAATTTTCAAACATTTTCTTTATTCTTTCTGGGTCATTGATTGGTCTTGGCAGTGCCTCATAGTCATAAAGCTCAATTATTTGCTCAACTGATGGCATAATATCGAATTGGTATGCTATTTACACTATTAAATTTTTTCTGTCATTAAAATAAAGTTGAAGTTTCAAATAGCGTGAATTGCATACCTGATGGGTCTTGCATTCGTTGTACCTTGCTCCACGGAGCTTGTTTTACTTCTGCAATTTTAATTGCACCCGCTTCAATAAGAATCTCCTCGGCTGTTTCGATAGCATTCCCAACGTTAAGAGCTAATCTTACAGACCCAGACACTCTCTTGCCTACTTCAATATTATCAATAGTGGCAGCGTGTTTGCTATCTATTAACTCTAACGAAGCCCTTCCTGCATCTAAAATAATGCCGTTTCCAG
>JANPIG010000741.1:0-7058 GCA_031424875.1 Cytophagales bacterium | reverse complement strand
TATCATTTTTTGCGGCAAAATCTAATAAAGATGTAATTGAATATGTAAAAACACATGTTAATGCAATGGGGGTAATTGGGGTAAATTGGATTAGTGACGGAGATGACCCTGCCTCTTTATCTTTTATTAGAAGTATTAATGTGTTGTCAGTAGCAAATAAGCCAAATCCAACTATTGATGATTATTATCAGCCTTTTGGGTATAATTTGGCATTGAAAAAGTATCCTTTAACTCGTCATATTAAATTGATTTTGAAAGAAGCCCACATGGGCTTGGGTACGGGCTTTGTTAATTATATGACTTTGGAACAGGGACAATTGATTGTTTTGAAAAACGGATTAATTCCATTAACTCAACCCTTACAAATTAGACCAGTGAAGATGAAATAGCTATGAGCTATGAGGAGTAAAGTAAGCAATTATTACTTTTCATAACTTATTGTTAATTTTTTGTTAAACCTGGTGAGGGTTTGTTACTATTAAATAGTCTAAACGTTATAGAGTTAGAATTAAGATAATTGATAATAATTCTATAAATAGTACATTTCTAAGAATTATTGATAAAACTGAAAACTGAACTAAAAAACAGCGAATATTTGGGTTTTTATTACAATTTTTTAGTTTAATTTTGTATTCTATTAAAATTCAAAATATGTTAAAATATTTCAAATAAGTAAATATCCCATAATTAATTAAAGAAATTACAACTAAATTATAAAACTAAAAAAAACAAGATGATGAACGTAAAAATCAAATCTCTATTGGTGGCTGCAGGTTTGTTGTTTACTGGTGTGGTAAACGGACAAACGGTTCAGCAGGGTTTGGCACAGTTGGATGGAGATCAACCGACGAAAGCGAAAGCAACCATGACAGCAGTAGTAGCGGCTTCGCCTACGGCTGAAAATTTATATTATTTGGGATATGCCCAGTTACGCACTGGCGATTTGGCGGCTGCGAAAGCAACCTTTGAAAAAGGATTGGCTGCTGAACCAAAGCAACCTTTAAATTCGGTGGGATTGGCCACTGTGATGTTAGGTCAAAAAAATGCCGCAGGAGCAAAAGCAGCATTTGACAAAATTTTGTTGGATACTAAAATGAAGAATGCAGATGTAATGTTCCGTATTGCTGAGGCTTATACTTTATTTGAAGATGCTAATGACCCAGCAGAAGCAATTCGTTTGATTGATTTAATTACGGAGAAAACTAAAAAGCCATTGACAGTGGATATGAACATTGTGAAAGGAGATGCGTTTTTGATTAAAAATGACGGTGGCCCAGCGGCTACGGCATATGAGCAGTCTATTTTGATTAATAAAACTGCTAAGGCTTATGTAAGACTTGGTGTGGTTTATTTGAGAGGTAAGAACTATCAAGAAACTGTAAACTACTATCAAAAGGCTTATGAAACTGATTCAAGTTTTGCTCCATACTATAAGCGAATGGGCGAATATTATATCATTTTTGGTAAATACAAAAATGCAGCAAGATTATTCAGAACTTATGTAGATAGAGCAGAAGCAACTCCTACAGTATTATTAAGCACAGCTAAATTATTATTCTTAGCTAAGGATTATGAAGGCTCAATGGAGTTTACAAAGAGAGCAGAAGCGGGTGGTGCAAGAGATAATGACGTATTTAGAATGAAAGGATACTCTGGGGTTGAATTAGGTAATCCTCAATTAGGACTTGAAAGTTTGCAACAGATGGTTAAATCAGGCGTCAAGCCTTATTACTTAGATAATGTCTATTTTGGTAGAGCATATCAAGCCTTAAAGCAAGATTCAGTTGCGGTAGAGTATTACGAAAAAGCAGCTCCTGAAGATACTTTAAATAACCATTTTGCTACAATTTACTCTATTTTGTACGGTCAGAAAAAGTACGATAAGGCAGTGGATGCAGCTTTGAAAGCGATTGACTGGAAAAAGAATAAAAAGCAACAAATTGCAAGTGGTGACTGGTATAATGCAGGACTTGCTCAATACTATGTAACCGCTTATACGCCCAGAGAAGATTCATTAGGAAGATTTAATAGAGGAATGAGAGCAGACTCTATGTTTGCTAGTGCCATTGCCATTAATGATAAATGGGCTCCTTTTTACTTGTATCGTGCCAGAGCAAATAACTATGTAGATTATACAGGTACGAAGTGGTTGGCTGCTCCACATTATGAGAAATTTTTGGCAACGGTAGATATGACAAAAGCTAATAAAGACCAGTTGTATGATGCTTATAGATATTTAGCAGGTTATCATATCACTTCAACGAAGGATATGGTAAAAGCACAGGAATACGTAGATAAGGCGGTTGCGATTAAAACGGATGATCCAGATGGTTTGAAAGTATTGTTAAATCCTGCGGCAGCAACACCAGTACCAGCTCCAAAAACGCCAACACCAGCTCCGAAGATTCCGAAGAAATAATTTTTTAAGATTTTATAGTACAAAGCCCTGCCGTATGGTGGGGCTTTTTTGTGGTTGATGATTGGTGATTGGTAATTAGTAATTAGATTTGTAGTAAATATCAACAATTCAACAAGCGGAACGTTGCCCGCTCAGTTTTCAACAAATTTAATATATGTACGCACTCATTACAGGAGCAAGTAAGGGCATAGGAAAGCAAATAGCCGTGGAATTGGCTAAGAAGAAATTTGATTTATTATTGATTGCAAGGTCGGCTTCGCAGTTGGAAGAGGTGGCTAAGGAATTGAAGTCAAAATATGAGGTGAAGGTTGATTATTTAGCGACGGATTTATCGGCAACTAAGTCGGCAGAGACGGTTTTTGCTTGGGTAAATCAACATAATTATCAGATTGCGGTTTTGGTAAATAATGCAGGATATGGTTTGGCGGGACTTTATGAAGAGGTTACGTTGGAACAAAATCGTGATATGATGAACCTCAACATGATTACTCTTTCAGAGATGTGTCAGGTATTTTTGCCAATGTTGAAACGTAATTCTCAGGCTTATATTTTGAATATTGCCAGTTCAACAGCGTACCAGGCTATTCCGAGAATGGCGATTTATGCGGCTACGAAGGTTTTTGTCTTGAATTTTTCGAGAGCTTTGAAATATGAGTTGAAAGATACGCCCGTGTCGGTTACGTGTATATGTCCAGGGGCAACTGATACTAATTTCAACGACCGTGCCTCCATTCCTGACAAAGCCAGAAAGGCGGCGGAGAAAGTGGTAATGACTCCCGAAGACGTAGCTAAAATATCAGTGGATGCCATGTTTGCGGGTAAAACGGAGGTTATCCCTGGCGTGGTAAATAAGTTGGGAGCAGTTTTGGCATGGCTTGCTCCGAAGGCTTTGATTGAGAAAGTTACTGCGGGGATTTATGAGTAAGCTATTTTTTCATTTGAAAAATATGAAAACTTTGTGTATTATTGTATAAAAAAGTACCTCATCAATAATTAGCAGCAAGCATGAATAACTATTTACCTAAAATAAATCACAGAAAGCGGTTCGCCGCTTTTTTGTTTTTTAGCCTAACCGTTTTTCAGTATAGCTTCGGACAAGTTTCGGATAGCTACTATTTACCCCAAAATGTTAGCTACGATGCTAAGATTCCAACGCCACAGCAATACCTTGGCTATCAAGTAGGCGATTGGCACATCCAACATGATGCTTTGGTGGGCTATTTCAAGAAGATTTCCGAACTATCCAATCGGGTGCAATTGGTTGAATATGGGCGTACTTATGAAAACCGCCCCTTGTTATTGATGACGATTTCTTCGCCTAAAAATTTAGCGAATATCGACAAAATCAAGGCGGAACATCATCGTTTGGTTGAGCCCGCTCAATCATCAAGTTTAGATACCAAAAATATGCCCATCGTGGTTTGGATGGGATATTCGGTTCACGGTAACGAAGCAAGTGGAACGAATGCCTCCGTTTTGGCAGCCTATTATTTGGCGGCGGCTCAGGGTGCGGAAATAGATTCCTTACTGAATGAAGCCGTTATTTTGATTGACCCCAGAATTAATGCCGATGGTGGCGAGCGTTTTTCGAGTTGGGTGAATGCTAATAAAAGTATGAATTTGGTTGCTGACCCAAATAGTCGTGAACTCAATGAAATGTGGCCTGGAGGAAGATTTAATCATTATTGGTTTGATTTAAACCGTGATTGGCTCTATACTCAACACCCCGAAAGCAAGGGAAGAATCAAGAAATTTCATGAATGGAAACCCAATATTCTGACCGACCACCACGAAATGGGACCTAATTCATCTTTCTTTTTCCAACCTGGTATTCCCTCACGTACACACCCGCTTACGCCTCGCAAAAACATTGATTTGACGGATAAAATCGGGACTTTTCATGCGGCAGCTTTGGATAAGATTGGTTCGCTGTATTTTACTCGTGAGGGCTATGATGATTTTTATTATGGTAAAGGTTCTACTTTTCCAGACGTACAAGGTTCAATCGGGATTTTGTTTGAACAAGCCAGTTCACGAGGGCATTTGCAGGAAACTCAAAATGGCAGTATGAGTTTTGCTTTTACGGTTAGAAACCAGTTTACGACAACGCTTTCAACGCTCAGAGCCGCCCGAAATATGCGTCAGGAGTTGTTGGATTATCAGCGGAGTTTTTATCAGGAAAAATCTACTGGAAGCACTCAGGCGTATGTTTTTGGAGGAGGAAATGACCCTGTGAAAGTTTGGGAAATGACCAATATTTTACGTCAGCATGAGGTGGACGTTTATGAAATGTCGAAAGATGAAACATTTGATGGCAAGACTTTCAAAAAAGGGACTTCGTACATTGTTCCGTTAAATCAACCGCAATATCGTTTGGTGCAAGGAATGTTTGAAAAACGGACAACTTTTGAGGATTCTTTGTTTTACGACATCTCGGCGTGGTCGATGCCGCATTGTTTTAATGTACCTTATTCAGAAGCAAAAACAGCTTTGAGCTTGGGAGCTAAATTGACGAAAAATGATTTTCCAAAAGGAAAAGTGATTGGTAAAAGTTCGTATGGCTACGTTTTTGAGTGGAATAGTTACTTTGCTCCACGCACGGCTTATGAATTGCAAAAGAAAGGATATAAGTTGAAAGTGGCAACGGAAGGCTTCACCGCAAATTTGGAAGGTGGAGCAAAAACCTTTGATAATGGAACGATAGAAATTATGTTTGGCTCAAATCAACAAGCTGATTTTGAGAAACTTACGGCACTTTTGGAGACCTTGGCAGCACGTGATGGTGTTGATTTTTATGGCATGAAAACGGGCTTGACTTCTTCGGGAATTGATATGGGTAGTAGTTATTTTGCTTCTATTCGTCAGCCAAAAGTGTTGATGCTCACGGGCGAGAACGTGAATCCAAACGATGCGGGCGAAATTTGGCATCTTTTGGACACAAGAGTAAGTCTCCCTTTAACCATGAGCGATATTACGCAAACCAACCGCATGAATTTGGAGAAATACAATACGCTTATTCTTTCGAGTGGAAATTATACTTCGTTGGAAGAAGAAAAAATCAAAACGTGGGTCAGAAATGGAGGCGTTTTGATTGCTCTGACTGATGCTGTGAGTTGGGTGACTTCAAAGGGGCTTTCATCTGTAAAAGTGAAGACAATTCCTGCTGATACGCTTTCACCCAAACCTTATGCCTCGGCTGAAAGGAATAGGGGTTCTCAGCAAATTAGTGGAGCGATTTTTCAAGTAAAAATTGACCCTACGCACCCGATTGGCTATGGATATAAAGACCAAACATTGAGTGTTTTTAGAGATAATACTATTTTCTTGGAAAAAATAAAAGACCCTTACAATGCCCCGCTGATTTATACCAATGACCCTTTGGTAAGTGGCTACATTACGGAAAAAAACAAGAAATTATTACGAAATACCCCTTCGGTGGTTGCTACTTCTTATGGTGCGGGCAAAGTAATTGTGATGACTGATAATCCGAATTTCAGAGCCTTTTGGTATGGTACAAATAAGTTATTTTTAAACGCCATCTTCTTCGGTTCGACCATTCTTTCGGGCGTTAGAGGAGGAGAAGATTGATATTTTAAGTTAAATTATGTTTTCATGAAAATTTACGGAAGTCGTTCTTCAAAAGGACGACTTCCGTTTGTCCAATAAAAATGATGCAAAAATCTACTCTTCGAAAATACTATCTCACAAAAAGAAAAACTCTTTCTTCAAGAGAAATTTTGGAGAAAAGCCAGCAAATTTATGATTTATTTTTTCAGGAAATAGACTTAACTACTATCAAATTTCTGCACGTTTTTTTACCGATAAAAAAACAAAATGAAATAGATACATTTCTGATAATCAGGAGATTACGAATAGAGTTCCCACTGATAAATATTGTTGTATCTCGAAGCAATTTAGACAACTTCGAGATGCAACATTTTATGTTGGAGGAACAAAATTTAATAGAAAATAAATGGGGAATTTTAGAACCTTCGCAAGCGAATAGGAGAGAGGTTCAACCCCAAGAAATAGATTTGGTAATTATTCCACTTTTAGCTTTTGATAAACAAGGGAATCGAGTAGGATATGGCAAAGGTTTTTATGATAGATTTCTACAAAAATGCAGTTCAAAAGCCTTAAAAGTTGGTTTGTGTATAGAAGAACCCATTGAACGGATTGAAGATTTGAATGAATTTGATGTAAAAATGGACGTTTGTATTACGCCTGATGGGGTTTGGAAGTTTTAAAAATAATCCCTAAATTTCAGTACATCAATGGTTGAACGCTTGAAAATTATGAAAAAATCAATCTATGTCCTCTGCTTCTTAAGTTTCTTTATTTCAAAAACCTTCTCTCAGGAAATCAAAATTAAAAGGCAGTTTTTTGTTCCTTATCCGACGTATTTTGCTGGTGAGCAATATATTGGCAATAATGTACAAGACTTAGCAAGTTTCATGAAACTGCATAGTCAAGATTCCGTACTGATTCAGCAACTATACGATAGTGAAAGATTGTCGAAAATTTACCCTAAAATTTATCTTTATAGTGCTTGTGCAGTTGGGGCAGGAGGAATTGGGTTAGCGTATGTCTTTGTAAAAGGCATAGGTAGCGTTGTAAATTTAAGAAATGCAGACCCTAA